>DATDHP010000246.1:0-16493 GCA_036521515.1 Vicinamibacterales bacterium | reverse complement strand
AGGCCGACCTTCAGGTCGGCCTACGACTTCAGGTCGGCCTACGACGTCCTTGGCACGTAGTAACGCGTTCCCCGGTTCATCGTCCTGATCTGCCGAATCAGATCGTCGAGCGCCTCGTCGCGCGACTGCAGATCGATCTGTGACGTCTCGACGACGAGCAGCGGCGTAGCGGAGTAGTGAAAGAAGAAGTGCTGGTACGCCTCATTGAGCTCGCGGATGTAGTCGTCACCCGGAATCGGCGCATCGTGATCGGGGTCTTTCGCGCGCGCGCGGAGGCGCGCGGCCAGCACCTCGGTCGGCGCCTGCAGGTAGATCACGAGGTCCGGCGCGGGCACATCCTTCGACAGCAGATCGAAGAGCCGTTGGTAGATGAACAGCTCGTTATCGTCAAGGTTCAGGTACGCGAAGATCTTGTCACGGTCGAAGAGGTAGTCGCAGACAATGGACTGGGAAAAGAGATCAGCCTGTCGCAGCGTGAGTTGCTGGCGGTGGCGAGTGAGCAGGAAGAAAAGTTGCGCCTGCAGAGCCGCGCCGGCGCGCCCGGCGTAGAAGTCGGCGAGGAACGGGTTCTCCGTTTCCTCCAGCACAGCTGTAGCGTCGAGACGTGTCGCGAGGCGCTCGGCGAGTGACGATTTGCCCGCGCCGACCGGGCCCTCGATGGCGATGTAGTGGAACGGCATTCCGCCGGGAGAGCTGCGCCTGCATGCTATCATCCGGGATTTGGCGATGACAGCCATGCCCGATGCTCAATGCGCAACGTCCAGTGCGAAACGAAGGGCGATGGAGCGCTTTCGATTGTGCATTTTGTCTGTTGCATTTTGCATGGCGGCGCTCAGCGCCGCGTGTGCCACCGCCACCACCGCCACCAGCACCAGCAGCCCCGCGCCTTCCGTCCGTCCTACTCCTCCCGAGATCACCTGGGAGGACAAGCTCGGCTGGATCATCCGGTTGGAGGATCAGCGCATCCTGCGCGATCCAGCGCCGCAGCTGCCGGTCATCATCGCGCCGGCGACGGCTACCCAGCCGGCGGTCGTGGCGCCGCCGCCGCCTTCTGACCTGATTCGGCTGCTGGGTGACGAAGAGGGCCGTGTGCGGCGTCGCGCGGCGTTGGCGGCCGGGCGCGTCGGGCTGCGAGAGGGGATCGAGCCACTCGTGGGCCTGCTCACCGACGTGGAGCCGGAAGTGCGGCAGATGGCCGCGTTCGCTCTCGGGCTCATCGGGGATCGATCGGCCCGTCCCGCGCTGACGAGTGCCCTCAAGGATGCAGACCCGATGGTGCAGGGCCGGGCAGCCGAAGCGCTCGGCAACATCGGCGACCGTGGCGACGCCCCGGCCGTGGCCGGGATGACGCAGGCCCATCTGAAGGCGGGGGCGTTCAACGGCATCTCGACAGACGATCTCAGTCATCCCATCACGCCGGTCGCTGAGGCGGCGCGGCTTGGCCTCTACGCGCTCGCGCGCCTCAACGACTTCGATGCCGTCGCCGCGACCGCGCTCGATGCATCCGGGCGGCCGGTCTCCAACTGGTGGCCCGTCGCGTATGCGCTCCAGCGTCCTGGTGATGCCCGTGCCACGCCGGCCCTGCTGACGCTGCTCAATACGCCCGGCCGGTTCACGGCGGCCTTCGCCGCGCGCGGCCTCGGCGTGGTGAAGGCGCATGCCGCGGCGGCGCCGCTTCGCCAGATCGTCGAGCAGCGCCGCGCGCACCCCGCGGTCGTCATCCAGGCTGTGCGCGCGCTCGGCGCGATCGGGGACCCGGCGGCGGTCCCGATGCTCGAAAAAATCGCCTTCGATCCGAAGGCCGATCCGCAGTTGCAGCTCGAGGCGCTGACCGTGCTCAGCTCGCTGGCGACGGTGGAGAAGGTCGATCTGCTGCTCGACCTCCTGTCCCATCCCACGCCCCCGATCCGCGCCTTCGCCATGCGGGCCCTGGGCCGCTTGGATCCCGAGACGTTCCTCGGCGCACTCTCCGGTCTCGATCTCGATCGCGACTGGACGGTGCGGACGGCGCAGGCCGGGGCGCTCGCCTCGATTCCGGCAGAGTTGAGCGTGCCGCGCCTGAGGCTGATGCTGCAGGACAAGGATCAGCGCGTCATCCCCGCGGTGCTGTCGGCGCTCGTGGCAGCAAAGCCGCCGGGCGTCGATCGCATGCTGCTCGATCACCTGAAAGCTGACGATTTTGTCATACGGGCGGCGGCAGCAACCGCTCTCGGAGAGCTCAAGGCCACGTCAGCGCTGCAGGCGCTGATTGCGGGCTACCGCGGGTGGGAGGGCGACAGAACCTACGTGGCGCGTGCGGCCGCGCTCGGCGCCGTGGCGCGGATCGACCCGGCCGCGGCGCGCCCCGTGCTCGAGGACGCACTGAAGGATCGCGAGTGGGCGATCCGTGTCCGCGCCGCGATGCTGTTGCGCGAGCAGGGAGTCGCAGACGCCGACCCCATGAGACCGGCCACCAGCGGCCGTACGGTGGAACCGGCCGAGTGGGACACGCTACTCAACCCGAAGTTCTCGCCTCACGCCTTCATCGAAACGGACAAGGGGACGATCGAGATCGAGCTGGCCATCCTGGACGCGCCGTTGACGGTGGCCAATTTCATCGAGCTGGCGCGGAAGGGGTTCTACAACGGCATCGCGGTCCATCGCCTCGTGCCCGACTTCGTCATGCAGCACGGCGACCCGCGCGGCGACGGCGACGGCGGACCGGGGTACTCGATTGGCGACGAGATCAACCAGCGTCCCTACCTCCGTGGCACAGTGGGCATGGCGCTCGACTGGAAGGACACAGGGGGCAGCCAGTATTTCATCACCCACTCGCCTCAGCCACATCTCGACGACCGCTACACCGTGTTCGGCCACGTCGTGAACGGGATGGAGATCGTCGAGCAGGTGAACCAGGGGGACGTGGTCAGGCGAATCCGGATCTGGGATGGGATTACTCCGCAGTAACTCCCAACTTCCAACTCCCAACTCCCAATTCGGGCCGGCTGAAGCCGGCCCCTGCGAGATTTTCAACTCCACCTCCACCCCTCGTGGGCGTCGGACCCAGCGGACCCTCAGCATTCAGAGTTGGGAATTGGAATTTGGGAGTTGGGAGTTGGCGAAGCCTGAATCCCTCCCTTCGTGGTGCGGATTGCGCGAGTGTCCTGCTGCACGACCCGGCGCACTCTGCCGCCTGGCACGTCGGCCCGGGTGTCAGCGACCTCGCCTCGTGGGCTGGCTCCTCCTGGATGCGGGAGCCGGCAGCAACTCGGAGTTCGAAATCAGCAAATAAAAAAATGGGGTGCTCATCGAGCACCCCCTAATGTCTTGCTGAAGAACTACCGCTTCTTGGCGGCCTTCTTCTTTGCGCCCTTGGCAGCCTTCTTCGCCATTGTTTTCTCCTCAGGTTGTGCGACTCAGCCTCCGACGGTCCGCTTGGCCGTCACAACGGGTGGGCTGAGCCATCCACCCTCATACCAGATGTAGATTATGGGTGAGATTTTTCTTGTGTCAAGCACAAAAGCGCGCACGTTGTCAAAAAAACGTCGAGGAGGCAGAGCGCGCTGCGGAGATCTCACTGCACGAGATCTCCGCTGCGCCCTCTGCTTCCTCAGCGCGCTGCGGCACTCAGCCGCGCGACCTGTTGACGCGCTGCATCCTTTGCGCGTCGATCGCCGCCGAAGACCGTTGTGGCCGAGCGATAGAGGTCGATCGCGATCTGCGTCGCGCCGAGCCGCTCGTGCACGCGCGCCGCATCCACGCATGCGCGCGTGTAAAACGTGGGCGGCGTCTCCTCGTGGCGCTTGTGAATCCCGGCGAACACGGCCAGCGCCTCCTCCTCCTGCTTCCGCGCGAGCAGGAGCGCGGCGTACCGGTATTCGGTGACCGGATCGTCGGGGCGCAGCGCCAACGACTCGGCAATCGCGCGCGCGGCGTCGTCCAGCGCGCCGCGCTCGAGCGCGCGCCAGCCTTCGAGAGACAGTCGATACGCGCGTGCGCGTTGCGCGTCGGGCGCGTGGCGGAGGCCGGCCCGGGCGCGCTCGGCGATCTTCGACGTGTCTCCCGGCGGCGTCGCGGCAATGGCCGCCCGATAGGCCACCGTCGCGTCCGCCCTCGAGCCAAGCCGGTCGAGCGCCTCTCCGAGTTGTAGTTGGGCTCGGGCCAGGGCGCCGCGCGGAACCGATGGATTCGCGTCCACGATCGCGCGCAGGTGCTCCACTGCCTTGTCCGTTTCGAAGAGCTGGTCGAGCTGGCGAGCCACACCGAGCCGTGCGATGGTGGCCGCAAGGGCGGGGTCTGCGAGCCGGTCGGCGCGGGCAGCGGTCAGCATGGCGAGATACGTGCGGAGGCTGGCGGTCGCGTCGTGCAGGTACTCGTCCTCGATGGCCGCCGCGGCCTGGACGAAGTGCGGGTTTCGCGGGTGACGCGCGCGCAAGCCCTCGAGCAGCTCCAGCGCCTCCTCCGGCTGCTTCTCGTACCACAGGTGCAACACGTGGAGCTGGTAGTCGGCCTCGCTGCGCAGCAACTGCCCGCCATTGCGCGCGCGCAGCATTTCTTCGAGTCCCTGCTTCCGATCGCCGCCGGGCAGCGCCAGCAGCCACCGCAGCACCCTGGCCGCTGCCGGCGCGACGTCGGCGTAGTAGTGATACAGCCCGATGCCGAAGTAGGCATCCTGCATCCCGGGGTCGAGCAGCAGCGCCCGCTCGAGCGCATCCTTGATGCGCGTGCCGTCGCGGGCGGCGGCGATCCGCTCGTGCCTCAGGACCCGCCACTGCACGCGGGCGCCGTAGGCCCCGCCGAGGTAGAACCAGGCCTCCGCCCGGTCCGGCTCACGCGCGGTCCACGCCTCGGCCGCCGCAATGGCCGCTTCGACCCGAGTCTGGAAGAGCCGGTCGCGCGACGTGTCGTGCGGATCGATCTGGATCCGCCACCACAGCGCGACGGCGTCGAGCAGAAGGCAGGCCTCGCGCGGCGCGGGCGGGCAGGCCTCTTCGAGCAGGCCGGGCACCTGCTCGAAGCGCGCATCGAAGATGGCGTCGTAGACCAGAGCCAGCTGCGGCGCCGCCGTGATGCCGGTCTTCGCGGGGGCGGACGCTTCCACCTCCGGCCCCGGCGCGAACGATGCCATCGTGACGATCAGCAGCGACAGAGACACTCGCAGCAGGCAGCCGGCAGCCGGCAGCGGGCAGAGCCGGCAGCGGGCAGTCAGCAGTCGGCAGGGAAACCATGTGCGAATCAACGGGGTGAACAACGCCGCGACTTCACCCCTGCGCCTCGCGGCACGTTCACTGCCCGCTGCCCGCTGCCCGCTGCCGGCTTCCCGTCTCACGTGATGCTCGTCCGGAGCTGCTGTTTCTCCGCGTGACGCTCGAGCGCGAGCGTGATGAGTCGGTCGATGAGGTCGGAGTAATTCAATCCCGAGGCTTCCCACATCTTCGGGTACATGCTGATCGTCGTAAACCCCGGAATCGTGTTGACCTCGTTGAGATACATCGCGCCGGTGTGGCCGTTGAGCAGGAAGTCCACGCGCGACATCCCCGCGCCATCGACGGCGCGGAACGCCTCGATGGAGAGGCGTTGCACCTCGCGCACCTGCGTGTCGGTCAGCGGGGCAGGAATGAGCGGCTTCGAGCCGTCGTCCAGGTACTTGGCCTCGTAGTCGTAGAATTCGCGCGACGGCACGATCTCCCCGGGGACCGACGCCTGCGGCTCGTCGTTGCCGAGGACCGCGCACTCGATTTCCCGGGCGTTCGGGACGGCCGCCTCGATGACGATCTTGCGATCGAACTGCAGCGCGAGCTCCATGGCGGCAACGAGGTCCTGGTCCGACTTGGCCTTCGAGATCCCGACGCTCGACCCGAGATTGGCCGGCTTCACGAACACGGGATACTTCAGCTCGTTGGCGATCCGCGCGGTGACGGTGCCTGCATCCCTGGCCCATTCGCGCCGCACGACCACCAGGTGCGGAACGATCGGGAGACCGGCGGCCGCGAAGAGCGTCTTCATCACGGCCTTGTCCATCCCCACCGCCGAGCCGAGCACCCCGGCGCCGACGTAGGGCACGTTCGCGAGCTCGAGGAGCCCCTGGACGGTGCCGTCCTCGCCGAAGGGACCGTGCAGCACCGGGAAGATCACGTCGAGCCCCGTGCCAGCGACCGCCTTCGACGGCTCCACCACCTCGAGCGCATCCGTCCGCGCGCGCTGCTGCTGATGCACGTCGGCCGCGGAGATCGCGGTGGGCGCCGCCGCTCCCAGCGTCCAGCGTCCATCCTTTTCGATACGCACCGGCACCGGCTCGTACTTCGAGCGGTCGAGATGCTTGATGATGGACGCCGCCGAGGCGACCGATACTTCGTGCTCGCCGGACTTTCCGCCGTAGATCACACCAACACGGAGCTTCTTCACTGTGCTTCGCTCGCGAGCCGGCAGCCGGCGGCCGACAGCAAATTTCTGCCCGCTGCCCGCTGCCCGCTGCCCGCTTCATAATAAAACGTGTCCTCGCCGTTCCGCTTTACCCTGAAGGCCACCGATGGATCGGCTCGCCTGGGCGAGCTCACCACGCCGCACGGCGTGGTGCAGACTCCGGCGTTCATGCCCGTCGGTACCCAGGGCGCCGTCAAGGCCACCCGGCATCGTGATGTCGAGGAGGCTGGCGCGGAGATTATTCTCGCCAACACCTATCACCTCTTCCTGCGACCGGGCGACGAGCTCATCGCCAGGCGCGGAGGCCTCCACCGGTTTATCGGCTGGAACCATCCGATTCTGACCGACAGCGGCGGCTTCCAGGTGTTCAGTCTCGCCGAGCGTTGCGTCGTCACCGACGACGGGGCGGACTTCCGTTCCCACCTCGACGGATCGCGGCACCTCTTGACGCCCGCGAGAGCGGTCGATATCCAGGCGCGGCTCGGGTCGGACATCGCCATGGTGCTCGACGAGTGCCTGGCATATCCCGCCACTCGTGAGGACGTGGCACAGTCGATGCGGCGTTCGGCACAATGGGCGGCCCGGTGCCGTGAACGGTTGACGCAACTCCGGTCGAGGTCGGTCGACGGGGTCACG
This sequence comes from Vicinamibacterales bacterium, assembly GCA_036521515.1. Lineage (GTDB taxonomy): Bacteria > Acidobacteriota > Vicinamibacteria > Vicinamibacterales > UBA2999 > Gp6-AA40. The sequence continues at coordinate 9,455 of DATDHP010000246.1, read as the reverse complement.
GTGACCAATCCGTGCCAGGCGCAATTCGGCATCGTCCAGGGCGGAATTTTTCAGGACCTCCGGGACGAAAGCATCGGCGCCACAGTCGCGGTCGGCTTCGAGGGCTACGCGATCGGGGGCCTGAGCGTAGGCGAGCCGATTGACGTCATGTACAAAGTCGTGGCGGACACGGCGGCCCGGCTGCCCGAGACACAGCCGCGCTACCTCATGGGCACCGGGATGCCGGCAGATCTGGTCGAGTGCGTGGCCCGCGGCATCGACTTGTTCGACTGCGTCCTGCCGACACGCAACGCCCGGAACGGCCAACTCTTCACGAGCGAGGGGCGTCTCAATATCAAGAATGCGAGATACACGGAGGACGATCGGCCGCTCGATCCGAGGTGCGGCTGCTACACGTGCCGCACGCATTCGAGGGCCTATCTGCGTCACCTGTACCTGGCCGGGGAAATGACCGCGGGTGCCCTTAACACGTTGCATAACCTCAGCTTTTACCTTGACACCATGCGGAGGATCAGGGACGCTATAGCGTTCCGGACCTTCGACAGCTTCAGGCAGGAGTTCGTTCGCTCGGCATCCCGCCTGTCACCACAGGATTCATGACCGTTCCGTTTCTCCTGGCCATGGCTGCGCCAGCTCAGGGTGCCCCGAGCGCGTGGGTGCAGTTGCTCCCTTTCGTGCTCGTCCTGGCCATCTTTTATTTCATCATCCTGCTGCCGATGAGGCGGCGACAGCAGAAGGTGCAGGCCTTCCTCTCTGCGCTCAAGGTTGGCGATCGGGTTGTCACGACCGGCGGCATCTTCGGGACGATCACGCGCGTGGCGGATCAATCCCTGCAACTCCAGATTGCGGAGAAGGTCCGCATCGAGGTCTCGCGCGCCGCCGTCGTCGGGTACCAGGGCCAGGAGCCCGTTGCGCCTGCAGAGGGGAATCAATAACCGCGGCCGCCGCCGGTACGGCAGAAGGCAGAAGGACGCGCTCTATCACCAGGTAAGAATATGAACAAGAACCTCCGCTGGAGAGTCGTGATCATCCTCGCGGTCATCGCCCTGGCCGTGTTCGCGTTCTATCCGCCGCAGGAGAAGGTCAGGCTCGGCCTCGACCTCAAGGGCGGCGTCCACCTCGTCCTCCGGGTCAAGACCGACGATGCGCTGCGGCTGGAAACCGAAACGACGGTCGAGCGGCTGCGCGAGACCCTGACCACTGCCGGCGTGACCGTCACACGCCTCGAAGCCACGAGCCCGACCGAGTTCGTGGTCGAGGGCATCCAGAACGACCAGGCGTTCCGGCAGGCGGCGGTTGCCGAGGAGGCGATCTTCGACCGCCGGTCGGGCACGGGCGGCAGCTACACCTACGTCTTGCGGCCCAACTCCGTGAACCAGTTCCGCGAGGAAGCGGTTACGCAGGCGCTGCAGACGATCGAGCGGCGCGTGAACGAGCTTGGCGTGGCCGAACCGATCGTCGCCCGGCAGGGCAACGACCAGCTCATCGTGCAGCTGCCCGGCGTGACCGATGTGCAGCGCGCGAAGGAGATCATCCGCTCCACGGCCATCCTCGAGCTGAAGCTGGTCGAGCAGGGACCGTTCTCGTCGCAGCAGGAGGCGCTGTCGGCGGTGAACAACAACCTGCCGCCCGACCGGATGATCGTTTCCGGCGCGGCGGATCTCGCGGCCACGGGTGGCACCCCGACGACGCAGTTCTACATCGTGCGGCGCGTGCCGGCGGTGAGCGGGCGCGAGCTGCGGAATGCGCGTCCCACGCTCGACGAGAACAACCTGCCGGCCGTCAGCTTTTCCCTCAATGCAGAAGGCGCCCGCAAGTTCGGCGACTTCACGCAGGCGAACATCAACCGCCAGCTCGCCATCATCCTGGACAATCGCGTGTTCTCGGCGCCGACCATCCAGAGCCGCATCGCGGGTGAGGGGCGAATCACCGGCAGCTTCACCTCGCAGGAGGCACAGGACCTCTCGCTGATCCTCCGGTCCGGTGCGCTGCCGGCATCGCTGGACTATCTCGAGGAGCGCACCGTCGGCCCGTCGCTCGGCGCCGACTCGGTCAGGGCCGGTGTCACGGCATCGGTCGGCGGTCTGACGCTCGTCATCCTCTTCATGTTGGGCTATTACCGGCTGGCGGGGCTGAACGCGCTGACCTCGATTGTCGTGAACCTCCTGATTCTGCTCGGCATGATGGCCTACATCGGCGCGACGATGACCCTTCCCGGGTTCGCCGGCTTCATCCTGACAATCGGCATCGGTGTCGATTCGAACGTGCTCATCTTCGAGCGCATCAAGGAGGAGCTGGCCGCCGGAAAACCGGTGCGCGCCGCGATCAACGCCGGCTTCGACCGGGTCTGGTGGACGATCGTCGATACGCACGTGGCGTCGCTCATCGCCGCCGCGTTCCTGTTCCAGTTCGGCACCGGCCCGATTCGAGGGTTCGCGACCTCGCTGGCGATCGGGCTCGCGGCCAACGTCTTCACCGCGATTTTCGTGTCCCGCACGATGTTCGAGATCGTGCTAATGCGCCGCCGTGCGGCGGCGTTGAGCATCTGAATCATGCGCATCCTGACCAACGTCAACATCGACTGGCTGCGCTGGCGCTGGCATGCGCTGGCCGCATCGTGGCTGATCATCTTCGGCGGCGTCGGCCTGATGGCGACACGCGGCCTGCCGCTCGGCATCGATTTCTCCGGCGGCACCCTGGTGACCGTCCGCTTCGAGCAGCCGGTCACCGAGGACGCGGTTCGCAACGCCCTGACTCCCCTGCCCGGCGAGAAGGTCGTCCAGCGGTTCGGGGACTCCGCCGATCAGATGATGATCCGCCTGCCGCAGACGGCGGAGACCGAGCAGGGGTTCGCGCTCGAGGAGCGGGCCACGGCGATCGTGAGCACCCTCCAGAAAGCGAACGTCGGCAAGTTCGAGGTGCTCAGCGTCGAGGTCGTCGGTCCCGTCATCGGACAGGATCTGCAGCGGAAGGGCATCTACGCGACGATCGCCTCGCTGTTCGCGATCATGTGCTACATCGCGTTCCGCTTCCGCCTGAGCTTCGGCATCGGCGCCATGGTGGCCAGCATCCACGACGTGCTCATCACGCTGTCCCTGCTGATGTTCGCCGGCTACGAGCTGTCGCTCAACGTGATCGCGGCGATTCTGACGCTCGTCGGCTACGGCGTGAACGACCAGATCGTCATCTTCGACCGCGTTCGCGAGAACCTGCGCACGAATCGCCGCGAGCCGATCGACGTCGTCGTCAACAAGAGCGTCAACCAGACGCTGCCGCGGACGGTCATCACCGCGGGGGCGACGGCGCTCTCGGTGCTCTCGCTTTATCTCTTCGGAGGCGAGGTGCTGGAACCGTTCGCGTTCGCGATGCTGGTGGGCATCATCACCAGCACGTACTCGACCGTGTTCATCGCCTCGGCGATCGCCGTCCTGCTGAGCCAGGGGAAGCGCTCCACCGCGGCGGCAACCCCCGCCGCGGCGGCGGTGACGCCGCGCTCCGGACGCAAGTCGGGACGGGCGAAGGCGTCGTAGCAGCCGGCAGCCGGCAGCCGGCAGCGGGCAGCGCGCCCGTGCTGCCGCTGCGTCCTGCCAGCTGCCGGCTGCCAGCTGCCGGCTATTGTGTGACCTACCTCGTCGCCGCGACGCTCGGCGTGATCCAGGGACTGACCGAGTTCCTGCCCGTGTCTTCGACGGCGCATCTGCTCATCGCCCAGAAGCTGCGCGGCTACGACGATCCGGCGTTCACCACGATGATCCAGCTGGGCTCGGTCCTGGCCGTCATGTGGCTGTATCGAGCGAAGATCACCGCCGTCGTTCGCGGCCTGCCGTCGGACCGCGACGCGCAGCGGTTCGCGATCATGCTCATCGTCGCGTTCCTGCCGGCCGTGATCGCCGGGCTGCTCTTCGCGGACTACGTGCAGACGGTGCTGTACGAGAGCCTCAGCGTGATCTCGATCGCGTTCATCGTGGGCGGGATCGTCATGCTCGTGGTCGAGAAATACCGGCCCGAGCCGATCGTGGTGAATGCCGAACAGACGCCCGTGCCGCGCGCCATGGGGATCGGCATCTGCCAGCTGCTGGCGCTCGTGCCCGGCGTCTCGCGCTCCGGCGCCACCATCGTCGGTGGGATGGTCCTGGGCCTCGATCGCGCTGCTGCGGCAGAGTTCTCGTTTTTCCTGGCCATGCCGACGATGGCCGCCGCCTTCGTGTACAGCCTCGTGGACGAGGGCATCGTGCTCCCCACCGAACGTGCACTCGAGATTGGAATCGGGTTCATCATGGCCTTTGTCTCAGCGAGGCTCGTGGTCAAGCCCTTCTTGCACTTCGTGCGGCGCGCCGGGTTCGTGCCCTTTGCCTGGTACCGCATCGTGATCGGGGCAGTGCTGCTGGCCGGCGTGCTGGCCGCCGGGTGGCGGTAAGTCGATGATGCACTGGCTCAGGCGCAGCTTCATCGCCGGGTTCTTCGTCACCGTCCCGCTCGTGATTAGCGTCGCCGCCCTCGTCTGGATCTTCGGTATCATTGACCGTTTCGCTGCGCCCCTGTCCGACCGTGTACTGGGGCGCGAGGTGCCCGGGCTCGGGATTCTGTTGACCGTGCTCGTGGTCCTGGTGGTCGGGGCGGTGGCCACAAACGTCATCGGCCGGCGCGTGCTGGCGCGCGCTGAGGGCTGGCTGATGATGATCCCGGTATTCCGGACCATTTATGCGCCGGTGAAGCAGCTCGTGGTGGCGTTCTCGCCGGACAACGAATACGGGTTCAAGCGTGTCGTGCTGGTGGAGGACCCGGCGCGCGGCGTCGTGATGGGCTTTCTCACCAAGGAATTCACCGTCGACCGCGGCACGTGGCAGGAAGAGCTGGTGGCGGTCTACGTCCCCACCAACCATCTCTACCTTGGGGACATCGTCCTGGTCCCGAGGGAGCGTGTCTCGTACCCCGATGTGACGGTCGAAGAGGGCATCCGGATTTTTCTGACCGGCGGCATGTCGCTGCCCGGGAAGATTTCGAGTAGGAGCTAGTGGTGACTGTGATGACGGAGTCGTTGAAGGAGTTCGGCCGACGGACGGCTGGCAGTGCCGCACTGGTGGTGACGCTCGCGCTCGCCCTGGCCGCGCCCACGGCGGTGTTAGCGCAGGCGCAGCCCGAGCCGGTCGCGCCTGAAGGGCAGGCCGCGCCCGAAGGCGAGCGCCGGCCGGGCGGGGAAGCCAACCTCGTGCTGCCCGATCTCGACCAGGTCGACGTTGGCGGCTACAGCGGCCGTGCGCTGCTCATGATCGGGCTGGTGGTCTCCGCGGCCGGCATCCTCTTCGGCCTCGTGATCCTGAGCCAGCTGAAGAACCTGCCGGTGCACCGGTCGATGCGCGAGATCTCGGACCTGATCTACGAGACGTGCAAGACGTACCTCATCACGCAGGGACGATTCCTCGCCATCCTCGAGATCTTCATCGCCGTGGTCATCATCCTGTACTTCGGCGTCCTCTCCGGCCTCGACGCCTTGCGCGTCGTCGTGATCCTCCTCTTCAGCATTGTCGGCATCCTCGGCAGCTACGCGGTGGCATGGTTCGGCATCCGCGTGAACACCTACGCCAACTCCCGCACCGCGTTCGCCAGCCTGGAGGGCAAGCCCTACCCGGTGTACGCGATTCCAATCAAGGCGGGCATGAGCATCGGCATGCTGCTCATCAGTGTCGAGCTGCTCATCATGCTGTTCATCCTGCTGTACGTGCCCGGCGACTACGCCGGACCGTGCTTCATCGGGTTCGCCATCGGCGAGTCGCTCGGCGCGGCCGCGCTGCGCATCGCCGGCGGCATCTTCACCAAGATCGCCGACATCGGCTCCGACCTGATGAAGATCGTCTTCAACATCAAGGAAGACGACGCGCGCAATCCGGGGGTGATCGCGGATTGCACCGGGGACAACGCCGGCGACTCGGTCGGGCCGAGCGCCGACGGCTTCGAGACCTACGGCGTGACCGGCGTGGCGCTCATCACCTTCATCATGCTGGCGGTGCCCGCTGCGGCCACGCAGGTCCAGCTCCTGGTGTGGATCTTCGTCATGCGCGTGATGATGATCATCGCCAGCGGCGCGTCCTACCTCCTCAACGAGGCGCTGGCGAAGGCGCGCTACGCGCACGCGCCGCGCATGAACTTCGAGGCGCCGCTCACCTCGCTCGTCTGGATTACGTCGGTGGTCTCCGTCGTCCTCACGTTCATCGTGTCGCGCGCGCTCATCGCCGATCTCGGCGACGGCACGCTGTGGTGGAAGCTGGGGATGATCATCACCTGCGGCACGCTGGCCGGCGCCATCATCCCGGAGCTGGTGAAGATCTTCACGTCGGTGGAGTCGAGCCACGTGAAAGAGGTCGTCACCTCGTCGAAGGAAGGCGGGGCGTCGCTCAACATCCTGTCGGGCTTCGTGGCGGGCAACTTCAGCGCGTTCTGGCTGGGCCTCAGCATCGTGACGCTGATGTCGATCGCCTATTTCGTGAGCGCGTCGAGCCCGGCGATGTCCGAGCTGATGCTGGCGCCGGCGGTGTTCGCGTTCGGCCTCGTGGCGTTCGGGTTCCTGGGCATGGGCCCGGTGACCATCGCCGTGGACTCGTATGGCCCGGTCACGGACAACGCGCAGTCGGTCTACGAGTTGTCGGTCATCGAGAACATCCCGGGCATCCAGGAGGAGCTCAGGCGGGACTTTGGCGTCACCGCGCAGTTCGACAGGGCGAAGGCGCTGCTCGAGGAGAACGACGGCGCCGGCAACACGTTCAAGGCGACGGCGAAGCCGGTGCTCATCGGGACCGCGGTCGTCGGGGCGACGACGATGATCTTTTCGATCATCGTGTTGCTGACGCAGGGGCTGACGACGAACCTCGATCGGCTGTCGCTGCTGCACGCCCCCTTCCTGCTCGGGCTGGTGACGGGCGGATCGGTGATCTACTGGTTCACCGGCGCGTCGACCCAGGCGGTGACGACCGGCGCGTACCGCGCGGTGGAGTTCATCAAGGCCAACATCAGGCTCGACGACTCCGTGCAGAAGGCGTCGGTCGAGGACAGCAAGAAGGTCGTCGAAATCTGCACGCAGTACGCGCAGAAGGGGATGTTCAACATCTTCCTGACCGTCTTCTTCGCGACGCTGGCGTTCGCGTTCACCGAGCCGTATTTCTTCATCGGCTACCTGATCTCCATCGCGCTCTTCGGCCTCTACCAGGCGGTGTTCATGGCCAACGCCGGCGGGGCGTGGGACAACGCCAAGAAAATCGTCGAGACCGAGCTGAAGATGAAGAACACTCCGCTGCACGCCGCGACGGTCGTGGGCGACACGGTGGGCGACCCGTTCAAGGACACCTCGTCGGTGGCGCTCAACCCGATCATCAAGTTCACGACACTCTTCGGCCTGCTTGCGGTTGAGCTCGCCGTGAGCCTCAGCTTCGACATGGGGACGGGTGTCACCCGGGTGCTCGCCGCACTGTTCTTCGCCGTGGCGCTGATTTTTGTCTACCGATCGTTTTACGGCATGCGGATCGGCGCGGCGGCGCACTGAAACGGTGGGGGAATTTACTTGCCAGGGGGCGGGAAAAGCGAAGTAAAATGCCCGGTCCGTCCGCTCGGACATGCAGGAACACAGCCCGGAGCACTTTCGCGAAGGCGGTGTCTAACCAGTCGTTGGAGGTGGTTCGTGACCTCCCGCGTCGTTTCGTTGACACCAAATTTTGGGCCTGACTATAATCGGCCGCCTTTGCCATCCCACCACGACCATGACGTGCGGTGGGGACCCGGTTCAGGACGGCTGACGGGACGCTTCAGGGAGGGTTGACCGGTGCCACGCACAGAACGCATGTTCAGCGACATCGTCGATCCAACCATCAAGGTTGGCAACAAGCAGTGGTACTCCGTTCCGCTGTCGATCGTTGTCCACACCGTGGTGATTGCGGCGATAGTCATAATCCCGCTGATGGCTGCCGACATCCTGCCGACGCCGCCCTCGATGATGGCGTTCGTGGCGGCCCCCCCGCCACCCCCTCCGCCGCCGCCACCCCCGCCGCCGCCGCAGGCCGCTGCGCCGAAGCCGGTGGAAGTGGTGAACCCGGCCGCCGCGCCGGTCGAGGCGCCGACGGAGATCCGGCCGGAGGTCCCCATCGATACGAGTTTCGACCGCGGCGGCGTCGAGGGTGGTATCCCCGGCGGCGTCGTGGGTGGCGTGGTCAACGTGCCCGAACCGCCGCCGCCGCCGCCGCCACCGCCGCCACCGCCCCCGGCGGCGCCCGTCCGGGTCGGCGGCAACATCAAGCCGCCGCAGAAGACCAAGGACGTCCGCCCGTCCTATCCGCCGATCGCGCAGTCGGCCCGCGTGCAGGGCGTGGTCATCATCGAGGCGACGATCGGACCGAACGGCCGGGTGCAGGATGCCCGGGTCCTCCGTTCGATTCCGCTGCTCGACCAGGCCGCGCTCGACGCGGTGCGGCAGTGGGAGTTCACGCCGACGCTGCTCAACGGCGTGCCGGTGCCGGTCATCATGACCGTCACGGTGCAGTTCACGCTCAGTTGACGGTGCGGTTCACGTTCATGCAGACGGTACAGCTCACGTTCGATGTAGACCACCAACAGCCTTAACACTTTGCGGAGGATGCAGTAATGAAAGTTCGGAAGATTTGGCAGGTCGCATACGCCGGGCTCGGGATGCTGGCGATGGCCACCCCGGCTCTTGCGCAGGAAGGTGGTGGTCTGGACCTGATCGGCATGTTCGAGCAGATGGGCTACGTGGCCTGGGCCGTCGCCATCGTGCTCTTCATCATGTCGTTCTGGTCGATTGGCGTCGCCATCGAGCGCATCTACACATTCAGCCAGGCGCGCAAGCAGTCGAAGCTGTATGCCCCGCAGGTGGCGAAACACCTGAAGGACGGCCGCCTGAAGGAGGCCATCGCGCTGTCGGCCTCGAAGGATTATCGCTACAGCCACCTCGCCAAGGTCGTGCTCGCCGGCCTGCAGGAGTACCAGTTCCAGCAGGAGAGCGGCAACACCCTGAACCGCGAGGACGTGCTCGACACCGTTCGCCGTTCGATTCAGCGCGCGTCGGCGCTGACGGCCTCGGACCTCAAGAAGGGCATCAGCACGCTGGCCACGATCGGATCGACGGCGCCGTTCGTCGGACTGCTCGGCACGGTGGTCGGCGTCATCAACGCGTTCGTCGGCATCGCCTCGACCGGATCGGGCGGTATCGGCGCCGTGTCGGCCGGTATTTCCGAAGCGCTCGTCGAAACGGCGCTTGGTCTGTTCGTCGCGATTCCGGCGGTGTGGTTCTACAACTACCTGACCAGCCGCCTCGAATACTTCAACGTCGAGATGGACAACTCGTCGTCCGAGATGGTCGACTACTTCATCAAGAAGACGGCGTAGGAATCTGACGGTCTGGTGATCGATTGATCTGGTGATCTCACATCCGGCACTGCCGGATCGCGAGATCA
>DATDHP010000245.1:0-6638 GCA_036521515.1 Vicinamibacterales bacterium | reverse complement strand
GCCTCAAACCGACGAGTGGATCGGCGGATCTTCGCTACTAGATGCGCGGGCGCCGTGGCGCCCGCGCCTAAGACAGATCCTAAGGCGAACGATCAGAAACTTGCTTCATCTGTCACGACTCAGGCCTTAGGAGATGTCTAGCGCCCGGCCCCTACGACAGAAGAAGACAATGTCCTACCGGCGCAGCGGCCACAGCCACGCCGCGCCGCGGACGCCGCTCGACGGACCGTGCCGTGCCTTCACCAGTCGCGTTGCCACGACATCCGAGAAGACGTAGGGCGCCCACAGGCGAGGAACGCTCGTGTAGAGGCGCGTCATGTTGGACATGCCGCCGCCGAGCACGATCACGTCGGGATCGAGGATGTTGATCACGCTGGCAAGCCCGCGTGCCATCCGCGTCTCGTACCGCTGCAGCGTGGCTTCGGCTTCGGCGTGGCCGCGCGCGGCAGCGGCCTCGATTTCGGCGGGGTGCTGCTGACGTCCGGTGCGGCGTGCGTGGTCGGCGCTCATCCCGGGACCGGAGAGAAACGTTTCGACGCAGCCGTACAGCCCGCAGTAACAGCGCGGCCCTGGCCTCTCCTCGTCGTGCGGCCATGGCAGTGGATTGTGCCCCCACTCGCCTGCAATGGCGTTGGGGCCCGTCAGGATCTCCCCGCGCACGACGATCCCCGCGCCGGTCCCGGTGCCCACGATCACGCCGAACACGACCGCGGTGCCCGCGGCGGCGCCATCGGCCGCCTCCGACATCGCAAAGCAGTTCGCATCGTTCGCGATCCGCACGTCCCGATCGAGCCGTGCGCGCAGATCCTGGAGAAGCGGCTTGCCGATCAGCCAGACAGAATTGGCATTCTTGACGAGCCCCGTCGCGGGAGACAGCACGCCGGGCATGCCGATGCCGACCGTTCCCCGCAATCCAGCGCGCTGCTCGAGCTCCGCCACGGTGGCGGCGACGGCATCGAGCGTCGCCGCGTAGTCGCCGCGCGGCGTGTCCACGCGGACCCGCGCCACCTCGCGGCTGCCGTCGAGCGCGATTCCTGCGATCTTGGTGCCGCCCAGATCAATACCGATGCGCAGCATCGGACTCGAGCTGCTCCAGCACGCGGCGCACCTGCTCGTGCGTCTGCTCGAAGGTGCCGTCGGTCTCGATCACGAAGTCGGCGCGACGCACCTTCTCGTCGATTGGGAGCTGGGCGGCCAGGCGCTGCCGCGCCTCCGCCTCCGTTGCACCGTCGCGCGCGATCACGCGGCGCATTTGTGTCTCCGGGTCCACGGCGGTCACGATCACCGCGTCGAAGTCGCGATCGCGGCCGACCTCGTAGAGCAGTGGAATGTCGGCGATCGCCACGGAATAGCGCGCCGGATCCAGCGAGTCGAACCAGGCGTCGGTCGCCCGCCGCACGGCGGGATGGATGATCGCCTCGAGGTCCTGGCGGGCCACGGGATCCATGAAGACGATCGACGCCAGCTTGTGCCGGTCGAGGGCGCCCGACGGATCGAGCACGTCGCGGCCGAACCGGTCGACGACGGCGGCGAGGCCTGGGGTTCCGACCGCCACCGCTTCGCGCGCCAGCGTGTCGGCATCGATGGTCGGGACACCGAGCCTCTCGAACTGCGCGCGGACGTGGCTCTTCCCCGTGGCGATCCCGCCGGTCAGGGCGACACGGCGCATCGGGTGTCCCTAGACCCCTACGCGCGCGACGGCCGCGCGTAGCGTGTTCATCATCAGCATCGTAATGGTCAGCGGCCCGACGCCACCGGGCACGGGGGTGAGGGCCCCCGCGACCTCGGCGACGTCGGGGTGGACGTCGCCAACGAGGATGGAGCCCTTCGAGCGGAACACACCGAGCCGCGGGTGCCCTTCCGGAAACAGGCGCCCGGCGAGGCCTGCATCGGTGACGCGGTTCATCCCCACGTCGATCACCGTTGCCCCCGATTTCACGAAGTCGCTCGTGACGAGACCCGGTCGGCCGACGGCGGCGACCAGGATGTCCGCCTGCCGGCTCACTTCGGCGAGGTTCCTCGTCTTCGAGTGGGCGATCGTCACCGTCGCGTCACGTTGCAGCAGCAGGTGCGCCATCGGTTTTCCGACGATGTCGCTGCGGCCGATGACGACCGCGTGACGCCCTGCGATGGGAATCTGCTCGCGGACGAGCAGCTCGATGATACCCGACGGCGTGCACGCCACCAGCGCTGGCCGGTGCTGCACCATCAGCCCCACGTTGACGGGGGTGAACCCATCCACGTCCTTCTCGGGCGCGATCGCGTCGAACACTCGCTGTGCCGCGCCCGGGCCCATGGCCTTGGGCAGCGGAGACTGCACCAGGATGCCGTCGTGTACCGGGCTCGCGTTCAGCCGCTCGACGAGCGCCAGGGTGTCAGCGAGCGTCGCGCTCGCGGGCAGCCGCTCGAGGTCGGCGCGAAACCCGGCCTCGGCGCCGGACTTCAGCTTGTTGCGGACGTAGACCTCGGAGGCGGGGTTGTCTCCCACGAGGACAATGGCCAGCCCCGGCGGCCTGCCGTGGCGACTCGTGAACTCGGCAACCTGCGGCCCGATTTCCTGTTGCATCCGGACGGCCAGCGCCTGGCCGTCAAGGATTCTCGCTTTGTGAACCAGGTTGGAGGTCATTCTTGATTCTTGATTGTTGATTGTCGATTTGTCGTTGATTCTTGAATGTTGGTTGGTCATTGTCGTTCTTGCGTCGTGATAGCTGGCGGCGATTTCAATCACCAATCACAAATCGCAAATCATCAACGAATCACCAATCAACAATCATCAAATCAATAATGTTTTCAGACCGCCTGCGGCTTCACGGCGCTGCGGCAAATCAGGCGGCCGATGATGAACAGCACGATACCGGCGCCCAGCACCTGCAGTCCCAGGGTGTCCGCGCTCTCCGGTGTCACGCCGATCTCGAACCACTTCGCGGTGGTCTCGGTGGTGATGCCGAGCTCGGTCATGTAACCGAGCAGCGTCATGAAGAACCCGTTGAAAAGCGTCAGCGCGCCGAGCATCGTGACGAAGTTGCCGACGCCCTCTCCTGCCGATCGCGCGCGCTGCTCCACCGGGTCGGCGAGCGGGCTGTGGATACGGCCATAGAACCAGTAGATGAGGATGCCGATGTCGAGCCACACGAGGAAGCGGATCCACGTTATCACTGGCAGGCTGAGCATCAGGTATAGACACGAGACAATCCCGAGAACGGGGACGACCGGGCCGCCAGCCACGCGGAACGGGCGATGCGCCTCCGGCCGCTTGTAGCGCAGCACCAGCACGGCCGCGCACACCACCACGAAGGCGAACAGCGTCCCGATGCTCGTCATCTCGCCCACCACCTGGATCTGCGTCAAGCCGGCGACGATGGCGACGATCACGCACGTGATGATGGTGGTGATGTACGGCGTTCCGAACCGCGGGTGCACCTTGCTGACGCCGCGCGGCAGCAGGCCGTCACGACTCATGGCGAAGAAGATGCGCGGCTGGCTCATCAACATGACCAGCAGTACGCTCGTGATCCCGGCGACCGCGCCGGCAGACACCAGATACGCGGCCCAGTCCTGCCCGATGACGCTGAGAGCATAGGCGACCGGCGCGTTGAGAAACAGCGTCACCGTCGAAGGCTCGGCTGTCGGGAACCCGGGCAGGCTCTCGGCCGCCGACCGGTACTGCGTCACCGGAACGATGCCGGCAAGTATCGCCGCGACAGCGAGATACAGCGCCGTGCAGATCACGAGCGACGCGATGATGCCGATGGGCAGGTCGCGTCGCGGGTTCCTGGCTTCTTCAGCCGTGGTCGAGACGGCATCGAAGCCGATATAGGCGAAGAAGACGACGGCCGCCGCCGTCATGATGCCGGACCAGCCGTAAGGCGCAAACGGCGTCCAGTTCTCTGGCCGTACGAAGGTGAAGCCGGCAACGATGAAGAAGAGGATCGCCGCGCCCTTGATCGCCACCATCGCAGCATTGAACCGCGCGCTCTCGCGCACGCCGATGACGAGCAGCACCATGATGAACAGGACGATGATTGCTGCCGGCAGGTTGATAATGGCGCCCGGCGAGTTGACCGACGGTGCCGCGCTCATCCAGGCGGGCAGCGTCACCCCGACGCCGGACAGCAGACGCTGCATGTAGCCGCTCCACCCGATGGCCACGGTCATCGATCCAACCGCGTATTCGAGAATCAGGTCCCACCCGATCATCCACGCGACGGCCTCTCCGAGCGACGCATAGGCATAGGTGTAGGCGCTGCCGGCAATCGGCACCATCGACGCGAACTCCGCGTAGCAGAGCGCCGCGAAGGCGCACGCAAGGCCCGCGGCCAGGTAGGACACCATGATCGCCGGGCCCGCCTGGTTGGCCGCGGCGGTGCCTGTCAGCACGAAGATCCCGGTCCCGATGATGGCGCCAATGCCGAGCAGCGTCAGGTCCCAGGCGCTGAGGCTGCGCCGGAGGGCCTTGCCGCCGTGCTCCACGTCACTGACAAGCTGCTCGATCGACTTGGTCTTGAGCAGGTTCGAATCCATTCAGCCTCCGGCAGGATCGCGGGGGGGCGGCTTCAGCCGGCCCGAAGGAGCGGGACCGAGTTATCCAGGGCCGGCTCAAGCCGGCCCCTACGACAAAGGGGGCAACACTGGCGCGATTATAACCGGCGTAAATAAGCGGCCACGCGGCCCGACGGGTTCCCGTCGGCCAGCAGGTCGCTGATGACCGCCACGCCCGCGGCGCCAGCGGCAATGACCGATGGCGCCGTCTCCAGCGTGATGCCGCCGATGGCGACGAGCGGCCGCCCGTGCGCGCGCCGCACCGCGGCCGCCACGAGGTCGAGCCCGACGGCGTCGTAGCCGGTGGCCTTCGTGCGCGTTCCGAAGACAGGGCCCACCGCAATGTAGTCAACCGGCTCGCGCGCGGCCTGATCCACCTGCGCGATCGTATGCGTCGAGTACCCGATCACGCTGCTCTCCCCGACAATGGCGCGCGCGTCTGCCGGGGCGAGGTCCTCCTGACCCACGTGGACACCCGTCGCGCCGGACAGGCGTGCCAGGTCGGCGCGATCGTTCACGATCACGGTGGCGCCGTAGGGCCGGGCCCGCTCGACGACGAGGTCGCACAGCTGAAGGAAGCGATCGGATGGAAGGCGCTTGGCGCGAATCTGGACGAGCGGCGCCCCGCCATCGAGAAACGCCCGGGCGAGGTCAGCCAGCGACCACCCCGCAGCGGTTGCCACGTCGACGTCGACGATTGCGTGGAGTCGATGCAATGTTCGCCCCGTGGCTGTGCAGGGTGGCTGATGAGATGCACGCCGTCATGCGGTCTCGGCGAGCTTACCCTTGGCCGGCGCGGGCATGTAGCGGTCCATGAAGCTGGTGCTGAGCCGACCCGCCACGAAATCAGGATCGGCGAGGATCTTCAGGTGCAGGGGCGCAGACGTCTTGATGCCTTCGACGACGGTCATTTCGAGCGTGCGCCGCATGCGCGCGATCGCCTCCTGGCGGTCACGGCCGTGCACGATGATCTTGCCGATCATCGAATCGTAGTACGGCGACACAGTGCATTCGGAGTGCGCGTACGTGTCGACGCGAACGCCCGGCCCGCCAGGCACGCTGAAGACGTGGATGACGCCAGGGGACGGCGCGAACGTCTCGGGATCCTCGGCGTTCAGCCGGCACTCGATCGAGTGCCCGGTGAACGTCACTTCGCTCTGCTTGAACCCCAACCGCTCGCCCGCCGCGATCCGGATCTGCTCCTTGACGATGTCCATGCCGGTGACCATTTCGGTCACGGGGTGCTCGACCTGAAGGCGCGTGTTCACTTCCATGAAATAAAACTTGCCATCGCCATCCATCAGGAACTCGAAGGTGCCGGCATTGGTGTACTGCACCGCCTTCGCGGCGTCCACCACGAGGCTGCCCATCTTGCGGCGCACCTTGTCGGTCAGCACCGGCGACGGCGATTCCTCGATCAGCTTCTGGTGGCGGCGCTGGATCGAGCATTCACGCTCGCCGAGGTGCACGAGGTTGCCGTGATGATCCCCGAGCACCTGGAACTCGACGTGCCGCGGGTTCTCGAGGTACTTCTCGACGTAGACGTCGCCAAGCCCGAATGACGACTCTGCCTCGCGCTGCGCCGTTCTCAGGGCGTGGGGCAGGTCCGCGGGCGTCCGCACGATCCGCATACCACGGCCGCCGCCGCCCGCAACCGCCTTGATGATGACCGGATAGCCGATGTCCCTGGCAACCTTGAGCGCCTTGTCCTCGTTCTCGACGGGACCGTCGCTGCCCGGCAGCATTGGAACCCCCGCCTTTTTCATCGCCTTGCGCGCCCGAACCTTGTCCCCGAGCAGCTTGATGACGTTCGGGTCGGGGCCGATGAACCGGATGTGGCACGCTTCGCAGACTTCAGCAAGATAGGCGCTCTCGGACAGGAAGCCGTAACCAGGGTGGATCGCGTCGGCGCCCGTGATCTCGGCGGCGCTGATGATCGCCGGGACGTTCAGGTAGCTGTCGGTGCTGCGCGCCGGCCCGATACAGACATCTTCGTCGGCAAAGCGCACGTGCAGCGAGTTCTCGTCGGCTTCCGAGTAGACGGCGACGGTCTTGATGCCGAGCTCCCGGCACGCCACGATGATGCGCAGCGCGATCTC
>DATDHP010000244.1:0-3927 GCA_036521515.1 Vicinamibacterales bacterium | reverse complement strand
CGCGCCGGGCGGCCTCGATCCGGGCCGGACGGCGGAACAGATTGAGGGGCCACTCGACACCGACCATCGTGGACGTCATGTCGTCGGTTGGCCATGCCTGGTCGGCGATCACCATCGGATTCGGCCGAAGACCTGCCTGGGTGACCTGGGCGCCCGCCACCGCGATCGCGGCACGCGCGGCGCGCAGCTCCGGCGCCCGCTCGATTGCAATCGCAACGAGCTTCTCGACCGTATGCTCCTGCGCATCTGCGAATGAAGGACGCAGTAGGGCCATCGTCAGGACGCACAGGGCGCTTGTGGCGCGGACCCTTCGGGTCCGCGAGGCGGGCCGTGACGGCCCGCCCCACACCAGTGAGATAGCCATCCTCATTGCACGTCCCCGTCGAAGGTGGCCGAGCCGCGGCCGGCCGGCCCGTTCCATTCAAGCGTCATCTCCCACGATCCCGCCATGGTGTACTCCCCCGTTGCGTCATACACGCCTGGCTGTCCGGCCGGAGCAATGGTGATCGGGCTCGTCATCACCATCCCCGGCATCGTCATTGCCGCTCCAAGTTGTACGGCGCCGACGTCGACGAGCTCGTTCGTCCGCGCCGAACGGAACTCGATGCGGAAGCGATTGAGCCCTTGTCGGAGCGCTCCGTCCGCTTTCGACAACGTGATGACCAGGTCCCCGGTCCGCACCGTTTCGAGGACCGTGCCGGGTCCGTCAACCGCGGCCGGACGGCTCCTGATCCACCATGCGCCTGCTGCAAGTGCGCCGACGACGACAACCACGGCAACTGCTGCCCAGCGCCCGCCTCTGCCTGTCGCGAGATCGCTACGCGACAAGCTACGGCGAGGCCTCGCCGTAGCTGCGACCGAACCTGCAGCGGAGGCGGGCCGGCTCCGCGGCACGGCCACGGGCATGACCGCGTCCTCGCCGGGCCATGGCTCCGTACGCACGACCAGCGAGGGTCGCACGCGCCGTTCATGGATCCAGCAGAAGAGCACCGGCGTGACGATCAACACGTACAGCAGCGATGACACCATCCCGCCGAGCACCGGCGTGGCCAGCGGCTTCATGACTTCGGCGCCGACACGGGTGCTCCACATGATTGGCAGCAGACCCGCCACGACCGTCGACACGGTCATGACCTTCGGACGAAGCCGCAGCAGCGCCCCTTCCATGACGGCGTCCCGCACGTCGTGCTTCGTCAACTGGCTTCCACGCTCGGTCACCTTCCTCTGGAGCGCTTCGTCGAGATAGATGACCATTACGACGGCGGTCTGAACCGCCGTCCCGAAGAGCGCGATGAAGCCTACCCAGACCGCGACTGAAAAGTTGTAGCCCAGCAGCCAGAGCAGGTACACGCCACCGGTCAGGGCAAACGGAACAGTGAGGAGTACGTGCGCCGCCTCGAGTGCAGCGTGGTACGTGAAATAGAGCAGCAGGAAGATCACGAGGATCACAATGGGTATCAGGATCCGGAGCCGCTCCCGCGCGCGCTCCTGGTTCTCGAACTGACCGCTCCACCCGATGAAGTAGCCGGGCGGCAGTGACACCTCGTCCGCGACGGCGGCCCGCGCCTCCTCGACGAAGCCACCCACGTCGCGGCCCTGGACGTTGAGCAGCACCGTTGCCAGGAGCAGCCCGTTCTCGGACGTGATCATGGCGGCGCCGCGGGCCTGTTCGAACCGCGCAACCTGCGCCAGCGGCACCTGTTCGCCGGATGGCGCGGCGATCAGCACGTTGCCGAGCGCCTGCACCTCGTCCCGGTACTCCGCCGCATACCGCACGCGCACGGAAAAGCGGCGCCGTCCTTCGAGCGTGCGGGTGACGACCCGCTCGCCGACGGCCGTTTCGATCACCTCCTGCACCGCCGCCACGGTGAGCCCGTACCGGGCAGCCGCGTCGCGATCGACGCGCACGTTCAGATACTGGGCGCCGGTCAACGGTTCCGGATACACATTGGCTGCGCCGCGAACGGTGCGCAACACGGCGGCGACACGCCCGGCGGCCTCGTCGAGCGTCTCGAGATCGCTGCCGTAGATCTTGACGCCGATCTCCGATCGTACGCCGGTGGCGAGCATGTCGATGCGGTTGACGATGGGCATGGTCCAGATGTTGGTGACGCCAGGAAGCTGCGCCGCCTGTCCCAGCTCGAAGCGGAGCTGCTCGAGGGTGAGGCCGGCCCGCCACAGCACGCGCGGCTTCAGGTGCACGACCGTTTCGGTCATGTTGAGCGGGGATGGATCGGTTGACGTGTCGGCGCGACCGACCTTGGCCACGGCGTACTCGACTTCCGGCACCCGCATGAGCGCCGCGTTCTGAACACGGGCGATTTCGGTGTTCTGCTCGAGCGAGATGCTCGGGTCCGAGATCGGCATGAAGAGCAGGTCGCCCTCGTTGAGCGGCGGCATGAACTCGTTGCCGATGCGCGTTCCAACCACCACTGCTCCTGCCAGCAGCAGGGCGGCGCCAGCGAGCGTTGCCCGCCGGTGCGCGAGCGCTCCCTCCAGCGTGGGGCGGTAGACGCGGCGCAGCACCCGCATCACGGGATTTGCCGCCTCGTCGTGGAGTCTGCCGCCGAGCAGCAGCGTGCACAGCACCGGCACCAGCGTCACGGCAAGGACGGTCGCCGCCAGAACGGCAAACGTTTTCGTGAAGGCCAGCGGCTGGAACAGCTTGCCTGCCTGTCCGGTCAACGCGAACACCGGCACGAAGGCGAGCACGATAATCGCCATCGAGAAGAAGACGGGCCTTCCGACCAGGCGCGTCGACTCGAGGACCACGCGCCACACGGCGTGTCGATCGCGCACGTCGACGCCGCTGCGCTCGACATGCCGGAACGCGTTCTCGGTGACGACGATGGCGGCGTCGACCAGCACGCCGATGGCGATGGCGATGCCCGCCAGGCTCATGATGTTCGAGGAGATGCCGGCGTAGTACATGCCGAGGAACGAGAGCAGCACGGCCAGCGGCAGCGGAAGCGTGACGACGAGGATCGAGCGCACGTGCATCAGGAAGATGACGTGGGCGAGCGTCACCAGCGCGATCTCCTCGAGCAGCGTGATGCGCAGCGTGTCGACCGCCTGCGCGATCAACGTCGAGCGGTCGTAAAACGGTACTATCCGGACGCCGGGTGGGAGGCCCGGACTGATCTGGGCGATGCGCGCCTTGACACCGTCGATCACCCGCTGCGCGTTTGCGCCCGTGCGCGCCACGACCACTCCGCCGACCGCCTCGTCCAGGCCTTTCACCAGCGCGGCGACGCGGAACGCGTCGCCCACGCGCACCTCGCCGACCTGGTGCACGTAGACGGGAACGCCTCTCGACGCGCCGACGACGATCTGCCGCAAGTCGTCAACCGACTCGACGAGGCCCACGCCGCGAACGATCGACCACGTCCCGTTCGCTTCGAGCACATTGCCGCCGACGTTCTGATTGCTCCTCCGAACGGCTTCGACGACGTCGCCGAGCGAGAGGTTGTACGCCCGCAGCCGGTTCGGATCGACGTCGATCTGGTACTGCTGGACGTGTCCTCCGATCGAAGCGACTTCGGCCACGCCGGGAACGGCGTTGAGCTGGTACCTGACGAACCAGTCCTGGATGCTGCGGAGATCGCGCAGCGAGTGCCGGTCGCCGTCCAGCGTGTACCAGAACACGTGACCGACACCGGTCGCATCCGGTCCCAGCGTCGGGGACGTGCCGTCCGGCAGCAGCGTGGCCACGAGGCTGAGCCGCTCGAGCACGCGCGCGCGGGCGAAATACTGATCGATGTCGTCTTCGAAGACCACATAGATCATCGAGAACCCGAACGCCGACTGCGAGCGGACGACGCGGACGCCGGCCAGCCCCTGCAGGTTGACGGTGAGCGGGTACGAGACCTGGTCCTCCACCTCCTGTGCGCTGTGGCCGGGCCATTCGGTGAAGACGATGACCTGGTT
>DATDHP010000243.1:0-3783 GCA_036521515.1 Vicinamibacterales bacterium | reverse complement strand
AGAAGCTGAAGAAGACGACCATCACGAAGCCGCCGGCGAGCCCCATCACCACCGCCTGCGCCATGACGTGTCCAATCGTGACCACCCGCGCGAGCGCCGCAAGGCCGCCGGTGAGCAGCACCAGCGCTGCGATCAGTACCTGCCGGAGCGAGCCGCGGTCCGCAAGCGCACCCGCGGCGAAGTTGCCGACGAGCGCCGTGATCGCCGTCACCGCCAGCGCGCGGTGATAGATCCCGGGCGCAAACCCGCGCTCCGCCAGGATCGACTCGTTGAACAATCCAATGCCCGAGGCGATGAGGCCATACATCGAGCTGGCCAGTGCGACCACCCAGAACGCCGCCGATCCCAGCGCGTCGCCAAGTGTCGCGTCGATTGGCCGGTGCCCGCCTTCCTCGTGCGGGACGCCCCCTCCGTCGACCTCGAGGCCGATCGCCTCCGGCGACGCGCGGACGAGCAGCCACGCCAGCGGTGCAAGGATGAGGATCAGGCAGGCGCCCACCGCACCCCAGGCCACGCGCCAGCCGCTGGCCAGCACGAGCGCGCCGACCGCGGAGAAGGCGGCCATGAAGCCGACGCTCATGACGACCGCATACACGGCCATCGCGACCGTCAGCCGGCGGCGGAACCACTTGCCAACCATCGCGAGGCTGACAATCGAGAGCGCGCTCTGACCAAGGCCGCGTGTCAGGGTGACGAATACGAGGAGGGCGATCAGGCCCGTTGCACTGCTCATCGCAACGACCACGAGGCCGAGCGCAACGGCGAGGCCCGTCAACACGACCCGGCTGCCCTGCCGATCGAGAAGCTTGCCAATGCCCGCGCAGAACAGCGCACCGACGAGCGTGGCAACCAGGTTGATCTGGGCGTACACGACGCGCGTCACCTCGAGGTCGCGCAGCAGCGGCTCGGTGATCAGCCCGAGGCCCTGCGTCCTCCCCGGCAACGTACCAACCATGGCGAGTGCCGCGACAGCGAGAACGGTCCAACCGTAATACACCCGGGATCCGGGTTTCGGGATTCGGGTTGCGATGGTGGTCGAGGTCACGCCGTTCTCCGCAAACGCCGATCGGCGAGCTCGAACCGGATCGGGAACTGCGACGACAACGCCACGTTGTGCGTGACGACGATCAGGATGTTGTGTTGCCGCGCGTGCAGGTCGAGGAGCACCGACGCCACTGTTTCCGCCGTGCGTGGATCGAGATTGCCTGTCGGCTCGTCGCAGAGCAGGAGCCGCGGCTGGCGGACGAGCGCGCGAGCGATCGCCACGCGCTGCCGTTCACCGCCGGACAGCTCGGCGGGGCGATGGTCGAGGCGATCGGCAAGCCCCACCTGGTCGATGAGCCCGCGCGCACGCTGCAGGTCGCCGGCGCCCTGCCCGTTCTGACGCGCCACCAGCGTCGGCACCAGCACGTTCTCCAGCAGCGAGCATTGGGGCAGAAGGCAGTGATCCTGGAAGACGAACCCGATCTCCGCGTTCCTGAAGTCGGCGACGGCCGAAGCCCCGAGCGTGAACGGATTCGTGCCGCCAAGCGTGACCGTTCCGGCTGTCGGCGGCTCGAGCGCGCCGAGCACGTAGAGCAGGGAGCTCTTCCCGCTTCCCGACGGCCCCGTAATCGCCGCCGCCTGCCCGGGCGCGAGCGACATGGTGATGTCGGAGAGGACCGTCAGCGGCCCACGCGGAGTGGCGTACTGCTTGGTGACGCCGGCGACTTCCAGCATGGCGTCAGGCAACCGCCTGGGCGCGCGCAGCGACGTCGCGGTAGACGCCGATGAGGCGGTCAGCCGAGTGCGCGACGGTGTAATGCGCGCGCACGCCGTGGAAGGCGCGGTCGCCCAGGGCGCGGCGTGTCGCGCGGTCCTGCCACAGATCGCAGAGCGCGTCAGCCAGGCGCTGCGGATCGTCCGGAGTCACCAGCACGCCACCGCCCGTGCGCTCCACCATCTCCACGAATGCGCCGCGTCTGGGCTGCACGACGGGCACTCCGCTGGCCATTGCCTCGAGGAGGAACATCCCTTTCGGCTCGTCATAGGTGGCCGGCACCGAGAGGACGTCGAGGCCGCGCAGGAACGCGACCTTGCCGTCGCGATCGAGCTCGCCATGGTAGGTGAACTCGTCACCAAACCCTGCCTGGCTGAGTGTGCGCCTCGCGTCAGCCAGATAGCGCTCGTGCGCGGGCGCGAGATATCCGGCCACGTCGAGGCGCGCGGAAACATCCGCCGCGCGGCGGCGAAAACGAACATAGGCATCGGCGAGGACGTGCAGGCCCTTCTCGGGCGCGACGCGCGCGAAGTAGCCGATGCAGAAGGGCCGGCTGCCGCCTTCGCGCGCGAAGCGCGCTTCGGCGTGCCTCGCCGAAGCCGTCGGCGGAGGCGGGAAGCCGGCCCCCGCGTCCCCACCAGCCGCTGCGTCCTCGACGTCGGCGCGCCGCTCGTAGCCCGACATGTTGATGCCGAGCGGGACGACCGAGAGACGGCCGGGCGGGATGGCGAGGAACTGTTCCATGAAGCGCGCGCAGTACTCGCTGACCGCGATGAAGCGATCGACGCCGGGGACCTGTTCGCGCATGAGGGCGAGTGCCTGCTCCCGGTACGTGGGTGGCAGCCCGTTGACGAACAATTCCTCGCCTTGCAGCGTGCAGCAGACGGGCCGGCCGAACGCCTCGCGGAGCGGCGCCGCCATCGCGATGAGCAGCGAATTCGGCAGGTTGATCACGTCCGGCGCCGGTTCGTCGCGCGTCCACTCGAGCAGCTTGTCGAACTCGCGCCGCAGGACGCCGCGCGTCCCCTGGAGCATGGAGATCGTCAGGTTACCGAGCAGCCCCGGATCGGTCGTCACCGAGCGATTGGCGAAGGCGCTGATCACCGCGGGCATGTCCCAGATCCGGTCGAGCGGGCGCGGCAGCCGGCGGAAGAGCGGGACGTGCTGCTGCAGGTACACGCTGATCCCGCCAAAGAGCACGCGGCGCGTGCTGACGTTCGGTTCGTCGGTCCGGGTTGGCGTATAAACCGGTATCAGATGCACGTCGTGCCCGCGCGCCATCAGCTCCGCCGCCAGCGCGTTGTCGCGGAAGCAGCTGCCGCAATACATGCCTGCGGCGCCGGCGGTGATGGAGAGAATCTTCATATCGAGGGGTCAGACCCCAACGTCCGCCGTCTGGAACGCCCTCGCCCGGAACAGGAACTCCACGATATTCCCTTCGTGCGGCTGCAGCCAGTTCAGCCGCGTCGTCGGCACCGGTCCGAAGTTGAGGCGGTCGATGTGAACCGCGTCGAGCAGCTGCCGGCGGAGCTCCGGCCGGCAGGTGATCGCCGTCCCGACGAGCGTCGGGCCGATCGCCGTGATCATCTGATCCTCCGGACATTCGACGACGGTGACGAAGGGAAACATGAACTCCTTCTTCGCCACCGCGGCGTCCGCCGACGCGCAGTGCACGACCGTCGGCAGCAGGTAGTCGGCCCGTCCCTGTTTCACGAGTCGGTCGCCCTGCCTGTACTTCGCGGTGACATCCGTCACTCCGGGCGCCTTGAGGTCGGCGTCAATCGAAGTCGAGATGGCCTCGGCCACGCCGGCGACGGTGAAGGCCGCCAGGCTCGCCTCCGGATGCTCCGGAGGAAGTGGCCGTACCGCGGCGAATCGCTGCGCGATCGCTTCCGCAATCTCGCGCGTGTGCCGGCTGGCCCAGATGCCGGACGCATTGATGCACCCGCGGCCGCTGTTGGTGAACACACTCTCGACCATCAGGTCGAGGTGCGACTCCCACTGGTCGACCTGGTCGTCTCCCA
>DATDHP010000242.1:0-3284 GCA_036521515.1 Vicinamibacterales bacterium | reverse complement strand
AAATGGCCGCAGAAGTACAACGGCAGCGGCCACCTCAGTTGGGCCGGTCGGATCTACAGCCGCGGGTTGACGCGATCGCTCGACCTTCGACGGGGACGGATCTATCACGGCACCTGGGGCGCGGCCCCCTTCCAGCGCCTGTATCAGCCAGCGCCGAGCACGCTCTACTCGCTCTCTCTCATGCCCGAGTGGTATCTGGCGATCCCTTTGTTGCTGGGACTGTCGCTGCTTGGCGCGATCTGGGCACCGCTGCTCTTTGCCGTGCCGCTGCTGGCGCTGACGACTCTCGCACCGGTCGCGCAGGCGTGGCTCAGCACGCGCCGCGCGTCGTTCTCGCATGCTTCGGTATCGTCGTGCCCCTCGTGGCGCCGCTTCGAGCTGCGTCTGCTCACCGCAGTGCTGCACGTGATGCATCCGCTCGCGCGGCTCTGCGGACGCGTCCAAGGCAGCTGTCGTGCGGCGACCTGCCGGGTGCAGCCTTGCGTGCCCCGGCCTCGCACGTTCGCCTGCTGGGTTGAACGCGGCCACGCGCCGGAGCAGCGGTTGCACCGGATCGAGGAAGCACTGCGCGCCACGGGAGCGCACGTCCGTCGCGGCGGAGACTGGGACTGCTGGGATCTGGAAGTCGCCGGCGGCGTGCTTGGTGCCGCGCGCCTCGTCATGGCCGTCGAAGATCACGGCGGCGGCAATCAGTTCGTCCGATCGCGGTGGTGGCCGCGGCTGTCCCGATTCGCACTGGCAGTTGCGGGCGCATTTCTGCTGCTCTCGCTGGCTGCCGCGCTTGATGGCGGCCCGATTGCTGCGGCAATCCTGGGGGCATTTGCTATCTGTCTCCTTGCGGAGGCCGGCCGTCAGGCTGGTATCGCCGCCGCGATAATCGAGCCCACCGTCAGAAACGAACGGTAGCGAGCATGGCAGCATCCCGCTACGGCGACTTCGGCCTCTACCAACGTGTAGCGCGCCAGGCACGCCCGGCATGGCGCTCCCTCGCGGCGTTGTTCGTCGTCGGTCTGCTCGCAGCGCCGCTGGCGCTCCTCACACCATTGCCGCTCAAGATTGCCGTCGACAGCGTGCTCGGGTCACACCCGCTGCCCGCCTTTCTTGACGTCCTCGTGCCGCGTGCGGTCATGCAGTCTCCCGACCTGCTGCTCCTCTTCGTCACGGTACTGGCGATAGCGATCGCGCTTCTGGGCCAACTGCAGGCACTCGCGAGCAAGTACGTCACGACGGTCGCCGGCGAGCGACTCGTCTTCGATCTGCGGGCGCGAATCTTCCACCACCTGCAACGGATCTCGCTCTCCTATCACGACTCGGTGGGAACAGCGGACTCCGTGTACCGCATCCAGAACGACACACAGGCGATCCGGTTCCTCGTGGTCGATGGCTTCATTCCGTCGGTGAGCGCCGCTGCCACGCTCGCAGGGATGATCTACGTGATGATCCGGATCGACTGGCAACTGACCCTGATCGCCCTGGCGATCTCGCCGCCGCTCCTGCTGCTGACACGGCGGTATCGGCGGCGCCTGCGGAGCCTGTCGAGGGAAGTCAAAAAGATCGAGAGCGCTGCGATGGCGGTCGTTCACGAAGTGCTGGGCGCTCTCCGAGTGGTGAAGGCATTCGCGCAGGAGGAACGCGAGGGCAAGCGCTTCGCCGTCCGTTCCGACGAAGGGGTGCAGCGCCGCACGCGCCTCGCGCTGACGGAGGGGCGGTTCAACGTCGTCGTTGGCGTGATCACCGCTGCCGGAACGTCGGCCGTCCTTTTCGTCGGCATCGGTCACGTCCGGTCGGGCGTGCTATCGCTGGGGGACCTGCTGCTCGTAATGGGTTATCTCGTGAAGCTGTACGATCCGATCAAGACCATCAGCCGCAAGATGGCGAGCGTGCAAGGCCACCTCGCGAGCGTCGAGCGCGCTCTCGCCCTGCTCGACGAACCGGCGGATGTGGAAGAGCGACCCGACGCGGTAGCGCTCGCGGGCGCCCGGGGGGACATTGCCTTCCGCGGCGTCTCCTTCAGCTACGGCAGCGATCGCCCCGTGCTTCACGACGTGTCGTTCGACATTGAGGCCGGCACGCGCCTGGGGATCGTCGGCGCGTCGGGCGCCGGCAAGAGCACGTTGATCAACCTGCTCGCGCGGTTCTACGACCCGACGGACGGTCGGATCCTGCTGGATGGGAGGGACCTCCGCGATTACAGGTTGAAAGATCTTCGCCGGCAGTTTGCATTCGTCCTGCAGGATTCGGTGCTGTTCTCGGCGACCATCGCCGAGAACATCGCCTACAGCAACCCCGACAGCGCACACGACGCGATCATTGCCGCGGCGCAAGCGGCCAACGTCCACGAGTTCATCGTCGGCCTGCCGCAGGGCTATGACACCGAGGTCGGCGAGCGCGGGGTCAAGCTCTCCGGCGGTCAGCGACAGCGCATCGCCATCGCTCGGGCGTTCCTGGAGAACAGCCCGGTGCTGGTCCTGGACGAGCCCACCAGTGCGGTGGATGCGCAGACCGAGGCGGCGATCGTGGACGCGTTGGAGCGCCTTCAACGCGGCCGCACCGTGATCCTGATCAGCCATCGGCGGACAGCGCTCGCCGGCGTGTCGGCGGTGCTGAGACTCGAAGACGGACGTGTGATCGCCGACTCGCCGGCCGGCACCCCGTTATCGGCTCGGACGCCAGCAACGCCGCTGCGCTTCGCAGGCGCGCGTCCCGCGATGCGCATGGACCGGCTGCGGGCGCATCCGGCTGTTCAAGCGTGGCTCCGGCTCGATCCGGCGCACCCGATACCGGCACGAATTGCCCCAGCGAAGGTCAAGCCGAACAGGACGCGGCCGATGACGGTGTACCGCCTGGAAGGTGTCGGTGCCGCCGGCTCGACCGTCATCGCGAAGCGGTGCAAGCACGGCGATGGACTGAATGAGCGCACCGTCTACGAGCAGATCCTCACGCGCGTGCCCCTCGCGGGACCGCGCTATTACGGCGCCCTGCCCGATCCGAACGACGATCCGGAGAAGGATGTCTGCTGGCTGTTCATCGGCGAAATCCAGGGCGAGAAATACGACCTGCTTCAGCCGGAGCACCGCACCGCGGCGGCCCGCTGGCTCGGCACGCTTCACACGGAGGCGTGTCCTGCCGCCAAGCGGGCGGAGTTGCCCGACGCGGGACCCACTCGCTATCGCAGGCAGATGCGCGAGGCCCGGGACCTGATCCGGAACCATCTCGACAACCCCGCGTTCAGCGCCGACGATCTGACATTTCTCGACAGCCTGCTCGCACGCTTCGACCACCTG
>DATDHP010000241.1:0-21248 GCA_036521515.1 Vicinamibacterales bacterium | reverse complement strand
CGTTTTGCGTTCCGCAATCTCACCCCGGGTCCCTATCTGGTGCGCGCCCATCTCCAGGGCTACGTGCCCGAGCGCGGCCGCATCATCCAGGTCAACGCCGGCATTCGAAACGGATCGACCCTCTCGCTGACGCGCCGCAATCAAGACGACGTGCCGCGGGTGCTCGCTGCCGGTGTGGGAGGAACCGCTGCGCCGCCCCCCCCGCCGGCCGAGGCCGAAACGCACGATCACGGCGAACTGGCGTGGCGGTTGCGCCACCTGAAGCGCAGCGTGCTCAAGGACGTCGAACCCGGCCTGGTCGACGCGGGCGAGGACGATTCACTGCTCGGCGACTCGCTCGCGGGCCTCGGGCGCGCCGTCGGTGCGCCGGCCCGGTTCGCGACGGGACTGCTCGCCGACGTGCCTTTCAGCGGCCAGATCAACCTGCTTACCAGCACGTCATTCGATCGCCCGCAGGATCTGTTCACGGCGGACGGTCTCGTGCCGCGCGGCGTGGCGTACCTGTCGCTCGCGGCACCCACGGGCGGGGGCGAGTGGGCGATGCGCGGGGCGATGACGCAGGGCGATCTCGCGTCGTGGATTCTCGCAGGCTCGTACGTGCGGCGGGCCGGCGCCGCGCACGAGTACGAAGCCGGGTTGTCGTACGGCATGCAGCGCTACCTTGGCGGGAACGCCGACGCGCTGGCGGCGATGACCGACGGCAGCCGCAATGCGGGCTCGATCTACGCGTACGACGACTGGGCCCTCAACCCGCAGCTGCGCGTCAGCTATGGCGGCAAGTATTCGCGCTACGACTACCTCACCGAGCGAGCGCTCTTCAGCCCGCGCGCGAGCATCACTGTACGGCCGAGCCCCGACGACAGCCTTCAGCTGCGCGGCACCGTCTCGCGCCGCGAGATCGCCCCCGGGGCCGAGGAATTCCTGCCGCCGTCCACGGGAGTCTGGCTGCCGCCGGAGCGCACGTTTTCGCCGGTCTCTTCCGTCGGCGGCTTCGCGGCGGAGCGCGTCGATCACCTCGAGATCGCGATGGAGCGGGAATGGGCCGGCGAGTTCGTCATCGGGCTGCGCGCGTTCCGCCAGCACGTGGACGATCAGCTCGTGACGCTGTTCGGCGGCGGCTTGCCGGGCACGGCGCACGCGAGCCTCGGCCACTACTACGTTGGGTCGGCCGGTGACTTCGAAGGCCGCGGATGGGGTGTGAGCGTGAGCCGCGCCATGGTTGACCGCCTCCGCACGTCGGTCGACTACACGCAAGTTGACTCGCGCTGGGTGGGAGCCTCGCCCGACGCGCGCGCGCTGGCGGTCGCCGCCGCATCCGCGATCAGGACGGGGCGCGAGCTCATTCACGATCTCACCACAACGCTCGAGAGTGTTCTCCCGGGTGTCGACACGCGCGTGTTCGTCCTCTACAAGATCAACAGCGGCTTCGTCGCGCGCGACGTCGTGGGGCCCGTCGGCGGCAGCGCCGGCGCGCGGTTCCACGTCCAGGTGAACCAGGCGTTGCCGTTCATGAACTTCACCAGCGCGCACTGGGAAATGCTGGTCGCGGTGCGCGACCTGTTCCGTGACGACCTGCTCGACTCTTCGGTGTACGACGAACTGCTGGTTGTGCGCCCGCCGAAGCGCGTGGTCGGAGGGGTAACGGTCAAGTTCTGAAGGCGCAGGCAGCCGGCAATGGACAGCCGGCCGGACACGCCGAAATTTCTGCCAGCTGCCAGCCGCTGGCCGCCAGCGAGGGCGGGCCGTGAGGCCCGCCTTTTTTCGCCTCGTTTTTGGCGTCCATTTGTTTGGACGAGGCGTTCCGACCGTTGGATCAGTGGGGAATGTTTTCGTCGGAGAATTCGCATAACACACTGAAATAACGTGGTTTACGACTATCAAACCGACGGCGGCACTGGTATATCGTTTGCTCCCCAGCCGGACACTGCAGCGCGTCGTACGCGCTCTCACCGCATGTTAGGAGCTCAATCCTCCAATCGCACGTCGCCTCAACCGGGGCGTCCGCGCACACTTGCGCGCTGGGGTGCGATTTCCCGGGTGCGGTGGGGACGGCCAGGTATGCCGCTCCTCGTCGTGTCGGCACTGCTCTGCCTCGGGGTGGCCAACATCGCCTCGCGCGCCACGTGGCGTGAAATGGAAGACGGTGTGCTGTGGCGAATCACCGCTGAAGGGGTTGTCGCGTCCGAGATAGCCGATCGGACGCCCGCAGCCGCGGTTGGGCTGAAGCAGGGCGACCTGCTGCTGGCGATTGACGACCGCCCTGTGCAGCAGGTATCCGATGTCGTCACCGCGTTGCACGCGGCAGGCGAAGGTTCGACGCTGCGCTACACCGTGTTACGCCTCGGCTCGAGCGAGGTCGTGGATGTGCGCGTCGCGCCGGTGCCGAGCGGATCGGGCTCGCTGTACTACCTGCTCGCGAGCGTGGGCATCTTCACGCTGCTGGTGGGTGGCGCCGTGCGCCTGCGACGTCCACGCGACCAGGCCACCCTGCATTTCTTCTGGCTGGCTGTCGCGTTTTTCGGCGTCTTCACGTTCTCCTTCAGTGGCCGGCTCGATCGCCTCGACTGGATCTTCTATTGGGGCGACGTCGTCTCGATGCTGCTGCTGCCGCCGCTCTTTCTGCATTTCACCCTCGTCTTCCCGGAGCGCGCACGGCGCTGGACCACCGGCGTCAAGGCGCGGACGCTGTTTCCGCTCATCTACGTTCCGGCCGCGGCGCTCGGGGCCGCGCGGATCATCGCGCTCGTGCGCGGCGGCGGCAACGGCGGCGTTCTCGTCCGCGTCATCGAGACGATCGATCGCCTCGAGTTCGCCTACCTCGCGGCGTGCTTCGTGTGCGGTCTCGGCGCGTTGACCCGCGCGCTCGGCGAAGTTCGGTCGGTCACGGCCCGCCGGCAGCTCCGGTGGATTGCCTGGGGCACGGCCCTCGGTGCCACGCCTTTCGCATTCGGGTATGCGCTCCCGTACGCGGCCGGCGTGCAGCCATCGCTGCCGATGGGCCTCTTTGCGATCCCGTTGAGCCTCATCCCGCTCGCGTATGCCTCGGCCATCGTCCGCTACCGCCTGATGGACGTCGAGGTGATCGTCAAGCGCGCGCTGGTCTACACCGCCGCGCTCGCCGCCATCGTCGCGATTTATGTCGTGTTGTTGCGCGGCCTCGAGCGTGTCTTCCTCGACCGCGGGACCGACGATCACAGCTGGCTGATCGCGCTGCTGGTCACGCTGGTGGCGTTCCTGCTGGCGCCGCCGGTGAAGAACGCGATCCAGAACATGCTGGATCGCGCGTTCTATCGCGACCGGTACGACTACCGCCGCGCGCTGGTCGGCTTTGCGCGCGACCTGAACAGCGACCTCGACCTGAACCGGCTTTCGGAGCGGCTGGTCACTCGCGTCATGGAGACCCTGCTGGTGGACCGGATGGCGCTCATGCTCGAGGACGAGGCGGCTCCGCATTTCGGTTCCGTGCGCGCGGCTGGCTTTGGCGACGGCCATCCGCCGTCACTGCCGAAGCGCTCCGGCGTTGGACAGCGGCTCGCCAACGGGTACTACGTGGCGCTCGACGACCCGATCTCGACCAGCCGCTTCGCGGTCGAGGAAATCGAGGCCTGGCGCGACGTGGGTCTCTACTACTTCATCCCGTGCATGGCGAAGGAGGGGACGATTGCGGTCCTCGCGCTCGGCCGAAAGGACACTGGCGAGCCGCTGAGCAGCGAGGACATGGGACTGCTCGCCGCCGTGGCCGGGCAGATCGCCACGGCCCTCGAGAACGCGCGTCTGTACCGGCAACTCCATATCAAGGCCGTCGAGCTCGATCGGATGCGCGCCTTCAACGAGAACATCGTCGAGTCGCTCGACGACGGGCTGCTGGTCGTCGATCTGCAGGACCGGATCGTCCGGTGGAACAACGCGCTGGAACAGTTGTACGGCCTGACTCGCGCCGACGCGATCGGCCGTTCGTTCCACGACGTCTTCGATGGCCAGTTCGTCGAAGCCATTCGCGCGGCCCGGCGTGACACGCCGAACGGCGCGACGTTGTCGCGCCTGGCGCTCGAGGTTCGCGGCGCCGCCGCCGCCGACGGCGAGTTCCGGGTGAATCCGCTCATCGTCAACGCCGCCGTGGTTCCGCTGCGGGCGTCTGACGACGGCACCGTGAGGACGGTGGGCACCATCGTCATCATCGAGGACATCACCCGCCGCGTACAGCTGGAGGAGCAGCTGCAGATCTCGGAGAAGATGGCGTCGATCGGCCTGCTCGCGGCCGGCGTCGCGCACGAGGTGAACACGCCGTTGACCGGCATATCCAGCTTCACGCAGATGTTGTTGGACGGGGCCGATCCGCAGGATCCGCGCACGCGCCTGCTCGAGAAGATCGAGCGCCAGACGTTCCGCGCTGCGAAGATCGTCAACGGGCTGCTCAACCTCTCGCGCCCGGTGTCGTCGGGCGGCACCGACGTTTCGCCGGTGGAGATCAACTCGGTCATCAACGACGTGCTCGCGCTGCTCGAGCACCAGCTGGCGCTGCACCGGATCAAGGTGCGCAAGGAGCTGGCGGAGGGGCCGGCGACAGTACTCGGTCTCGAGCACAAGCTGCAGCAGGTGTTCCTCAACCTGTTCCTGAACGCGAGGGATGCGATGCCGCGCGGCGGCTGGCTGTCCATCGCGACGCGCGTCGACGGCGCGCGCGTCGTCGCCGAGGTGTCCGACACCGGCTCGGGGATTCCCAACGAGTATCTCGCGCGCATCTACGACCCGTTCTTCACGACGAAAGCCATAGGCCAGGGCACCGGCCTCGGTCTCTCCATCTCCTACGGGATCGTGCGCGAGCACGACGGCTCGATCGACTGCGACAGCATCGTCGGGCAGGGCACCCGGTTCATCCTCGAATTCCCCCAGGCGCCGGCCGAACCGACAGCGCGGGCCGCGCGCCAGTGAGACAGGCTTACCATGCGGCGTAACGGTTCCATCCTGGTCATCGACGACGAAGAAATCATGCGGGAGATCCTCGAGGCGCTGCTCGTGCGCGAGGGCTACGAGGTCCGCCTCGCCGCGACGGGCGCGGAAGGCATCGAGCTGGCGAAGTCGGTGTCCTTCGACGCGGCGATCGTCGACGTCATGATGCCAGGGCTCGACGGCATTGCGACGCTCGACGAGCTCAAGCGTCTCGACGATGAGCTGCCGGTCTTGATGATTACAGCGTTTGCATCTGTCGAGAACGCCATCGGCGCAATGAAGCGCGGGGCGTTCGACTACATCACCAAGCCTTTCAAGAACGACGAGGTGCTGGTCGTCGTTCGCAACGCGGTCGAGCGGCGCCGGCTGATCGCGGAGAACACGGCGCTGCGGCAGAACCTCCAGGCGCAATCGCAGAAGTTTGCCGGCATCATCGGGCGCAGCCCGCGGATGAAGCGGGTATTCGACCTCATCATCCAGGCTGCTCCGAGCCGCTCGACGATCCTGATCACCGGTGAGAGCGGGACCGGCAAGGAACTGGTCGCGCGCGCGCTCCACACGAACTCGTCACGGTCGGACCGGGCCTTCGTCACCGTGAACTCCGGCAACCTGCCGCCGGACCTGCTGGAGTCGACGCTCTTCGGCCACGTCAAGGGCGCTTTCACGGGCGCCGTCTATCCGAAGAAGGGGTTGTGCGACCTGTCCGACAAGGGCAGCATCTTCTTCGACGAGATCGGGAACATCCCGCTGGAGACGCAGGCCAAGCTGCTCCGCCTGATGCAGGAGCGGGAGTTCATGCGGCTTGGCGGGATGGAGACAATCAAGATCGACGTCCGCATCATCGCGGCGACCAACTGCGACCTGCGCCAGATGGTGGAGGATGGCCGGTTCCGCGAGGACCTGTACTACCGGCTGCACGTGATCAACATCTATCTGCCGCCTCTCCGCGAGCGCAAGGACGACATCCCGCTGCTGGCGCATCACTTCCTCGAGAAGTACAGCGAGGAGAACGGCAAGGCCGGGATGGAGCTGACGGCCGATGCGCTCGATCTGATGACGGATTACGACTGGCCGGGCAACGTGCGCGAGCTCGAGAACGTGATGGAGCGCGCCGTGGTCCTGAGCTCGAGCCCGCGCATCGGCGCCGACCTGATTCCCGAGCACGTGCGCTCGACCCCGTCGTTCCAGATCCCGAGGTTCGTGGTTCCGCCGGAGGGCATTTCCTTCAAGGACGTCATCACGAACGTGGAGAAGCGTCTGATTGAATCCACGCTGGAGGCTGCCGGCGGCGTGCAGAAGCGCGCCGCGGAGCTGCTGCGGATCAAGCCCACCACGCTGAACGAGATGATCAAGCGCTACGACATCGGACCACGGCGAAAGAAGGCAGCCACGCAGGCCGACGCGGCGGAGGAGTCGTCCTCGTCCGGACGGGGCCGCCAGGCGTTCCCGGCCACCGAGCTCACGCCGCACGAGTAGCCGGCAGCGGGCAGTCGGCAGCTGGCAGCCGGTAGGGCCGATCCTTCCGCCTGAAGGCGGAAGCCACAACAACTAGCTAGATTTCCGTGGCTTCCGGCTTTTTGCCGGAAGAACTGCCCACTGCCCGCTGCCGGCTGCCCGCTACCGTTTCACCTTCCCAACCAGCCTTTCGAAGCGGCCGAGCACCGCCTCCCACCGGTAGTGCTGACGGATGTATTGGCGGCCGTTCGCGCCCATCTTCTCGCGCAGCCTCGTATTGGTCGTCATCAGGCGGAGTGCCTCGACGAACTCCTCGCGATTGCCGTAGTAGAGGCCGGCATTGGAACGACGTACGTGCTCCACGGCGGCCTCGTTCAGCGCAGCGGCGAGCACGGGTGTTCCCACCGCCAGGCTTTCGAGGACAGGGTGCGCGAGCAGGTCGCTCGACGAGGGAGCCAGTGTCACGTCTGCCGCCTCGTAGGCGATCATCCGCTCGCGATCCGGGAGCACACCGGCGAGTCGCACGGAGGGCGCCTCGGGGACCTTCATCATCTTCACGCCCATCAGCACGAGCGTGGTCTCGCCATCGCCGGCCGAGTAGGTGTCGAAGTACTCCAGCATCTCTTCGCACCCGTTGTCGGGCTCGACGCGCCCGCCGTACAGCGCGATCGGCCCGTACAGCCGGTGCCGGCGCCGGAAAGGCACGCCGCGCCCGGTCAGGTGGTCGATTGGCAGATCGTCCGACTCGACGGCCGCCTCGTCGTCGCCGGCTGGATTGTCTGCGGGATCCTGCTGGTGGCGCGGATAGGTCTGCTGCTGCGGCGCCTCGACGCCCACGCCGACGATCTCCTCAGCCGACGGTGCGTAGCGCATGTATGCACGCGCCACCTTTCGCTCCGCGCCCGAGAGATAGCCGACCGCCCGCGCCGACATGAGGAGCTCGGACCAGATCCCGAAGCGCAGCGCGGCGTGAAGCTGGAGGCATGGGAACAGGATGCTGCGCTCGGGCGCAACCGCAAATGCTTGCAGTGTGGTGGCGTGCAGCAGCGAGAAGAAGACGAGGGCGTCGTAGGTGCAATGCTGCCGCTTGACGAAATCCACCAGCCCCGGCGACGAAGGGCCCAGCCGCTTGACCCACTCGATCTCGTCCTGCCGCGATTGCCCGCCGGCGAACACGCGGCTTGACAGCTGGCGGAAGGCGCTCTGATCGTGGAGCTGGTTGACCGAGAACCGCCGGACGAGGACGCTGCGGACGCGGTCCGATCCCTCGGTGTACTCGTTCTTCCACGTCAGCGGATCGCGTGCGGTTGTCGTCAGTACGTCCACATCGTGACGTTCGCTGACCTGCTCAGCGAGCAACCGCGCCGCATGCTCGGGACCGCAGCCAATTTCCGCGCCGTAGCGGGGCGTGACGAACGCGAACCTCACGCCGGTACCTCCTGCAGAACCGGCCCGGCCGGAAGCGCGGCGACGACCACGGCAGCCGGCGGGACCACGCGGCGCCGGCGCTCGAACCAGCCTGGAAGCTGCTCCATGGGGGGAGGCGGCGGCCCGGAGGCCAGCCGTTCGAACATGGCGAGGTACTGCCGTTCGATCACGGACCAATTGTAGTGGCGCTGGTAATACGCCTGACCATTCCGTCCGAGGTTCGCCGCGAGGGCCCGATCGCCAAGCAGTGCGTCCAACGTGGCGGTGAATTCACGCTCGTTCTCATAGTACAGACCGGCATTGCTGCGGATGCACTGGCCTACCAGCACGTCGCACCCGGCGTTGGCCAGCACGGGACGGCCCAGCGCCCACGCTTCGAGCGCGACCATGGACAGGCTCTCGTAGCGCGACGGCATGACCAGCACCTCGGCGGCCGCGATTGCATCGAACTTGTCCTGATCGCTCACGTAGCCGAGGTGACGGATCCGCGGGTGCGCTGGAATCGACAGGACGGGGGTCCCAATCAGGACGAGGTCGAGCGGTGCGGAGC
This sequence comes from Vicinamibacterales bacterium, assembly GCA_036521515.1. Classification (GTDB taxonomy): domain Bacteria; phylum Acidobacteriota; class Vicinamibacteria; order Vicinamibacterales; family UBA2999; genus Gp6-AA40. Next base: position 12,865 of record DATDHP010000241.1, on the reverse strand, counting down.
AGCGGGACGAGTACTGCGTGAAGAAGTCGAACAGCTCCGCGCAGCCCTTGTTGGCGTCGATCCGCCCGACGTAGATGACGAATGCATTGCGCAGGCCGAACTTCTGGCGCGCCCGCTCCGCGGACACATCGGATGGAATCTCCGATCCCACGCCAACGACGACGCCGGGGACGTGCTGGTTTCCGGAGACCGCGTGGATGAGCGCGCGCTCTTCGACGGAGTTGTACATGATGCCGCGCACTCCACGGAAGATCGGACGAAACAGCCCCAGGCCCAGCGCGGGGTCGCGTTCCATCGTCGGGACGAGCACCGCACGCTCCGCGCGCGCGCGCGCGCCGTGGTAGGCGTGGTGATACCTCGCGCTGAAGAACAGGACGAAGTCGAACTCGCGGGCGGCGGCGCGAAGGCGCGACAGGAGTTCGCGGCTGACCGGGCCCTCGCTGTCCAGCCACTTCAGTTCCTCGTGCAGCGAATGGACCGAGTGGAACACCTGGTCCGAACGACGGGCGAATTCCGCAAGATGGCGCTCCCGCGACACCGGGAAGCGCTCGACCCGCACGCCGTTGACCTCGGTGAGTCCTTTGGGGAGCTCGTTGCGCCAGGACAGATAGTCGCGCGCACAGGTGGTCAGCACGGTCACCTCGGCGTGCGCGTTCAGCCGCTCGGCGATGTATCGCGCGTGCAACTCGGCGCCGCCGCTGATGTCGGCGCCGTAGCGCTGCACGACCACCGCGAGCTTCATCCCTCGACCAGGCTCGGGATGACCCTGAGCGCGTCGTCACTCGACCCGCCCGGGACGAAGGGTCGAAGGGTCACCGGTCGGCCGGGTCGAGATCGTGCCGCTCAGGCTTTGCCGGCGCGGGCTGTTCCTCCTCCGCAGGTCCAGGCTCCTCCGCGGCGGGAACAGTGATCGGCGCGGACAGTTCCTGCACGGCCGGTTCGACAGCGATCGGTTCTTCACGCCGCGGCTGCGTCTCGGCGACGACGACGACTGTCTCCTCCACTGCTTCGGCGCGTTGATCCTCCGCCACGAATCCGTGTCCAGGGCTTTCCGCTTCGTCTCTGTTCCGCACGCCGCCCCGTTCTCCTTCCATTTGGCTCTCGACCTGCTCGAAGGCGGCGATCGCATCGCCTTCTCCCATGGCACTGACGACGTCGCCCGGTTCGCTGAGGGTTGTGCGTTCACCCTGTTCCTCGTGGCCTCCGCCTTCATCCCTCGACGTTGCTCGGGATGCCCCGAGCGGAGTCGAGGGGGCAGGCGAAAGTCCGGCCATGACGCCGCCAGCCTCGTCTTCGTCGGGTCCCTCTTCGGGTTCGTCGACGTCGAGCGCCCCTGCATCGGCCGCACCCGGAATCGCCTCGACCGGCACGCCGACCCCGCGCCGTCCGCGTCGGCGGCGTCGCCTGCGGCGCGTGCCTTCGGACGGCTGGCCTTGTCCCTGGGGCGCGGGCGCTGGCGCGGACGTGGGCTCCCCGGAGGTCGCCTCACTTGCCTGCACCACCACCTGAGGTAGCGGGCCTTCCTGGACGTCCCGCCGTCCGTCCTCGCGGCGCGGTTCTTCGCGCCGCCCCCCGGGGCGGGCCTGGTGAATCGTGCCTTCGATGCCGCGCACGCGACGCTCGTTGAAGTCGACCTTCGCGGAAAGCGACTCGATCCGCATGGAGAGGCTCTGCACCTCGAGGGTCACGCGGGAGACTTCCGTCACGACCCGGTGAAGGATCTCGTAGTGCAGCGCATTCCATTCGGTCTGGTGGCGGTCGCGCTCGGTCTCCCGCGCCAGCGACTCGGCGTTCAGCCGCGCCTGGATGTTCAATGCACGGATCAACGGATTCGGGTTGAAAAACAGCTTGAGGATTGGATTCAGCAGCCTGCGAACGAACCGCATGAGGCCGCGGTGCGAGTCGTAGAGCGTGCTCTCCTCGAACGTGTACGGAGACTCCGGCGCGACGGCGGCGATGGCGTCGGGGGGAGATCCTGCGGCGCGCCGCAGCTGATCGAGCAGCGCCGGTTTCACGCTGCGCGGATCGAGGATCGACTCGAGGCGGCGCGCTGCGAGCTCCTGGACCTGCTGGTTGGTCAGCTCGATGCCGTGGCGCTGGGCGATGCGCGCACGAATGTCGCGCATGATCTGCTCGACGTCGACATCGGCACGGCTGCTGCCCGGATCCGGCGTTGGCGTCTGTGGCCCGCGGCGGTCGGGCCCGCGCCGATCCGGTCCGCGCCGCCCGCGATGGAAGTGCCGCCGTCCCGCTCCTTGGCCCTGCTGGTTGTGATCCATCTTTGTCACAGTCGGGCGAGGGCTTCAGCCCCCGCGATCAGTACGAGTGGAACAACGTTCCCCATTCGCTGCACATGAACTCGCGAATGCGGGATTGCGCGACGGTCTGACACCACGTTCAGCGTCCAATAGCCGAGTACAGGATCAGGGCTACGCTCAGCGCCCAGAGGCCCACGCACGCCAGCAGAGGACGATCCGTCAGCAGCAGCGCCGCGGGGCTGCCGCCGCCGCGTTTCTGATGCACCAGATAGAGATATCGGAAGATTCCGTACAGCACAAACGGGATCGTCAGGCCGAGGCGGGAAGTTCCGAGCCGCCCGGCCGTTTCGGGGCTCGTCGCGTAAAAAATATAGGCGATCAACGTAGACGCGGTCACCACGGCCACCATCTGGTCCAGCAGGTAAGGCGTGTATTCCTCGAGAATGCGCCGGTGATCGATGGCGCCTTCCCCGAGCAGCGTCAGTTCGTGCCGCCGTTTGCTGAACGCCAGGAACAGAGCGAGCAGCGTCGCACAGACCAGCAGCCAGTGGCTGATTGGCACGGCCACGGCCACGGCCCCCGCCACGGCGCGCAGGACGAATCCTGCCGCGATCGTCAAGGCGTCGATGATCACAATGTTCTTGAGCGTTGCCGAGTACAGCAGCAAGAGCAGCAGGTACGCCCCTGCGACGAGTCCAAGCCGCGCACTGACCAGGAACGCCCCCGCGAGGGCTGCCGTCCCGAGGACTCCGGCCGCGAGCAGCGCCATCTTGACCGGAAGCTGCCCCGAGGCAATCGGCCGCAGGCGCTTCAGCGGGTGCTGCTGATCGGAGTCGCGGTCCGCGACGTCGTTGAAGAGATAGACCACTCCCGACAGCGCGCAGAAGATCACGAACGTCGCCACCGCAAGGAAGACTGCGTTCCAATCCAGGAGGCGCCCGCCGAACAGCAGTCCGGCGAGGACGACAAGGTTCTTGGTCCACTGTTCCGGACGCAGGGAAGCAAGGAGGAGGGTAAAGGTGGAACGCGTCGACGGCTGGCCGGCCGGGCGGGCCAGTTCCGGGTCGCTGTGCTCGAGATTCGAAACGCGCGGGGAAGACAGGCGCGCCATGACAGCGCGTATCGCCCCCCTCAGACGTTGGCCGACGAGGTGAAGCTCCGGACGGCGTCCGCCTCGCTGTCGTACGTTTCGAAGACCGTGAGCAGCTTGGTGATTGACAGGAGATCGGTGATTCGCTTGGTCAGGCTGAGGAGCTTGAGGCTCCCGCCCTGGCGGCTCACCGTCGTGTAGGTCCGAACGATCTCCCCGAGACCCGCGCTGTCGATGTAAGGAACGGCCCCGAGGTTCAACACGAGCTTCTTACGGCCCTGGAGCACCAGACTGTTAATCTTGTCCTTGAGGATCTCATCTCCCTCGCCCAGGGTCATCTTTCCTTTCAGGTCCAGGATCGTGACGTCGCCCGCGTTCCGTTCCTCGATCTGCATTTCCCCCGTCCCTTGATGATGGTGGTCGTGTAAGGGGTGCGATTCTAGCACACAAAAAAGGGCCAAGCCGGGTGGCCTGGCCCATCATTCCGGTTGTTTGGTACGCGACGTGGGAGTTCGCGTCAGACGCCGCCTGCGCCCGCGAACTTCCGTTGCTGGAAGCATTCCTTACAGAAGACCGGGCGCCCCTGCGTCGGTCGGAAGGGCACGGTCGTGTCCTTGCCGCATGCGGAGCAGGTCGTCTGGGTTTCGACGCGGCTGTTCATCGTCGGACCCGCTGCGACCCGGTTAGCCCGCTTGGCCTTGCAGGCCTTGCAGCGCTTGGGCTCGTTCTTGAACTGTTTGTCGGCGAAAAACAGCTGTTCACCCGCCGTCCAGATGAACTCCGACCCGCAGTCCACACACCTCAGGGCCTTGTCTTGGAACTCCATCGGTCGCCACCTCGTACGGTCGCTCGTCCCGACCCCGGCGCGTTATTCCGATTCGCGCCGGAGCTTCTTGCGGTTGCGCTTGCGCGCCAAGGCCTGCTTTGCCCGGCGCTTGTCACCCGGCTTCAAGTAGAAAGAATGCTTCTTGATGTCCTTGATGATGTCTTCCTGCTGAACCTTGCGCTTGAAGCGGCGAAGGGCGCTCTCGATTGACTCGCCTTCCTGGATCTTGACTTCAGCCACGCCTCGATACACCCCCTCACCCGCCCGGTGGCTCCCTGTGACGGCACTTTGTAAAGTGCCGAATATGCTAGGCTATCACACGCAGGCGCGGATTCTAGGCACAATGCCTGTCGACGGTCAACGAAATAGTCACTGCCGACGCCCGTATTCTGCACACACGTCTGCACCTGCCCCAGGCCCGGCGTCCCCGTCGCGCGCTGAGGAGGAAAGCCGCTGTCCGGTGGCATTTAACCTGACTTCATGAGAATCCTCGTCATCGGCGGCGGCGCCCGCGAGCACGCGCTCGCGTGGAAACTGTCGCGCGAACGTGCAGTAAGCGAGCTCGTGTGTGCGCCGGGAAATCCCGGAATCGCCCAGTTGGCGCGCTGTGTGCCGGTTGACCTCACCAAGCCGGCTGACCTGATGGCCCTGGCGACCGGTGCGCGAGTCGATCTGACAGTCGTTGGGCCTGAGCTGCCGTTGAGCCGGGGAGTGGTGGATCTCTTTTCTGCTGGCGGCCAACCGATCGTGGGGCCATCGAAGGCGGCCGCCGCGCTCGAATCGAGCAAGTCGTTTGCGAAAGCGTTCATGGCTCGCTACGACGTGCCCACAGCGCGTTTCCGCGTCTGCGATTCTCCGGACGACGCGCTGGCGACGATCGCGCGAGGGGAATTCGGCTTCCCGCTCGTGATCAAAGCTGACGGTCTCGCGGCGGGTAAAGGCGTCGTGATTGCGGAAGGTCGCCAGGCGGCGGAGTCGGCGGTACGGGCGTCGATGGTGGATCGACAGTTTGGTGAAGCCGGTGACCGCGTCGTGCTCGAAGAGTTCCTCGTTGGCCAGGAGGCCTCTTACTTCGTGCTCGCGGACGGAATCAACGTGGTGCCCTTTTCGTCGGCGCAGGACCACAAGCGCGTCTTCGACAACGATCGGGGGCCGAACACCGGCGGCATGGGCGCGTTCGCACCAACGCCCCTGCTGACCGCGCCACTCGAACAGCGCGTACTGGACGAAATCGTGCGCCCGGTGCTTCACGGCCTGCGGCGCGAAGGCACGCCGTACCGCGGGTTCCTGTACGTCGGCCTGATGCTCACCAGCGCAGGCCCGCGGGTGATCGAGTTCAACGTGCGGTTTGGGGATCCCGAGGCGCAGGCCGTGCTGCCGATGCTGGACGAGGATCTGTCATCGCTGCTGGCTGCCGCCGCGGCTGGCGATCTGCCATCGCGTCGAGCGCGCTTTCGCGACGAACCGCACGTCGCCGTGGTGCTCGCCGCAGCCGGGTATCCCGAGAAGCCCAGGACGGGCGATGTCATCACTGGCATCGAAGCGGCATCCGCCGAGCAGGGTGCACTGGTCTTTCACGCGGGAACGGCGAGGCGTCATGGCGACCTGGTCACGAACGGCGGGCGCGTGCTCACCGTCGTGGGCCGCGGGGCTACACACGGCGAGGCGATGACCGTGGCCTACTGTGCCGCGTCGCACATCAGGTTCGACGGCATGCAGTTCCGTCGCGACATCGGCAAGACCGTGGGGTCGGACTCCAGTACAACTCGACTCAACCCCTTGAGTCGTGCCGTACAGGGGTCTGACCCCGGTTCGGCACGTCACTGGAGTATGACCCCCAAATTGCGCCGTAATTAGATGAAGTACGCGGTAATTACGTTCGGCTGCCGGGTCAACCAGGCCGACTCGTTGGTGATCGAGCAGCAGTTGCGCGAGAGGGGCGCCACCGATGCGCCGGCTGAGCAAGCCGACGTTGTCATCGTGAACACCTGCTCCGTCACGGCGAGCGCCGACCAAGGCGCGCGGCAGACGATTCGGCGCATCGTCCGCAGCAACCCTGGCGTGCGCGTGGTCGTGACCGGATGCTATGCGACGCGCCGCCCGGACGAACTGCACACGCTTCCGAACGTGATCCGCGTCGTCCGAAATCTCGACAAGGATCACTTCGTCGAGCACGTTCCGGAGCTGGCCGGCAACGGCGACGGCCCTTGCGGACGACCCCTTGCACCTGGAGCGGCTGGGCGTACGGCCCTGACGCTGCGTGTCCAGACCGGGTGCGAGGAGCAGTGCAGCTACTGCATCATTCCGCAGACGCGCGGCGCCAGCCGCTCACGGCCGCTCGCCGACGTGATGCGCGACGTCGAACGTGCGGTGTCCGCGGGATATCGCGAGATCGTCATTACGGGCGTCCACCTTGGCTCCTTCGGCCGCGACCTCGCGGCGCGTTCGTCGCTGACGGCGCTCGTCCGCGGGCTCGCGGCGCGGGAGGAGGACATCCTGTTCCGCATCAGTTCGCTCGAGCCGATGGACTGTACCGCGGAGATCGTCGAGCTCGTGACGACGTCGCCCCGTCTCGCGCCTCACTTCCACCTTCCGCTGCAGCACGGCTCCGATCAGGTGCTGCGCGCGATGCGGCGTCCGTATACGGTCGCCGAGTACCGCAACCTCGTCGAACGGATCAAGCGTGACATGCCTCACGCCGCAATCGGTTCAGACATCATCGTCGGCTTCCCTGGTGAAACTGAGGCACAGTTCCGCGAGCTGTGCGACCTGCTCGAGCGACTTCCATTGACCCACCTTCACGTCTTTCCGTACTCTGACCGGCCGGGCACAGTTGCGGCGGGGATGCAGCCGAAGGTGGACGGGACCGCAATCCGCGAGCGCGGACGCGAGGTGCGCGCCATCGGTGCGCGCCTGTCGCACGAGTTCCGGCGGGCGCAGGCCGGCAGCACCCGACGCGCGCTGACGGTGAACGACGGGTGGTCCGCCGTGACGGACAACTACTTCAAGGTGCGGCTCGAGGAGCGGCACCCGCGCAACCAGTGGGTTGATGTTCGGATAGGCGGACCTGAAGGTCCGCCTCTACGACAGGAGCCACGTGAGCTCACCAATGTAGAGGCGGACCTCTAGGTCCCCTCTAGGTCCGCCTGTCACCATGGCAAAAAAGAAGAAAGCCGCGCGCCGGAAGAAGGCAGCGCCAAAGTCCATCGGCCTGACGACCGAGCAGGTGTCCGTCTCCAACGACCCGCGCACCCGGACGCTGACACCGCAAGTCGAGGCCGATGGCGGCGCGGTGCTTGGCAGTTACAGCGATCCGTTCGGCGGCACGTCTGTGCTCATCGTCGCGTTACCCATCGATTGCGTCGAACCTACGCCGTATCAGCGCGATCCCTCCGACGCACACGTGAAGCGTCTCATGAACGTGATCGAGAAAGTCGGCCGCTTCCTCGATCCGGTAGTGCTCATCCGTCATGACGACCAGTACTGGACGCCCAACGGCAACCATCGTCTCCAGGCGATGAAGAAGCTGGGCGCGCAGACGATCATCGGCCTTCTCGTGCCCGACCCGGAGGTGGCCTTCAAGATCCTCGCCCTCAACACCGAGAAGGCGCACAACGTCAAGGAAAAGTCGCTCGAGACCATCCGGATGGCCCGCGCCCTGGCAGACCAGCGAGCCGGGCAGGAGAGCGATTTCGCCTTCGAGTTCGAACAGGCGCCGTATCTGACGCTCGGCGCGGCCTATGAAGAGCGGCGCAGCCTCAGCGGCGGCGCCTATCACCCCGTGCTGCGCCGAATTGACAGCTTCCTCGACGATTCGATGCCGAAAGCCCTGAAGGAGCGCGGCCGGCGCGGCGCCAAGGTCCTCAAGCTGGACGACGCCGTCGCCAGGGTGGTGGACGCGCTGAAGAAGAAGGGGCTGACCAGCCCTTACCTGAAGCCGTTCGTGGTAGCGCGCATCAATCCCATTCGCTTCTCGAAGGCGACCGAGTTCGATTTCGACGAGGTGATGGACAAGATGATCGCCTCGGCATTGAAGTTCAACGTCGAGCGGGTGAAGCAGGAAGACGTCGCGAAAGCGGGAGGCGCGCCGCCCGAGGAGGACTGAGACCCTGATTCCCCACGGGCCGGCTAAAGCCGGCCCCTACGACAACGGTTAGAGGGGGTTCAGAGGACGTACGTAGGGCCCGGCTTTAGCCTGGCTTTTAGGCGGCCCGTGACTCAGCGCATCAACAGGGCCATCTGCTGCGCGGCTGATTTCTTTGTTCCCCCTTCGACAATCAACTGACCGCAGGCCGCCCGGATATCGCGGCCGCGGCTCTTCCGCACCGACACGGTGATATGCCGATCGGCGAGGAGTTGCGCGAAGCGATCGACGCGGTCGTCCGACGGGCGCTCATACGGAATCGCCGGCGCCGGGTTCAGCGGGATGAGGTTGACCTTGGCCTTGATCCCGGTCAGGAGCTTCACCAGCCGGCGCGCATCCTCCGGCGTGTCGTTCACCCCGGCCAGCATCACGTATTCGAAGGTAATCCGGCTCCGCTTCTTGAGGGGGAACCGGCGGCACGCGTCGAGGATCGCGGCAAGCGAGTATTTCCGGTTGGGCGGCACCAGCGCCGAACGCTGTTCGTCGGTTGTGGCGTGCAGCGAGATCGCCAGGTTGGGCATGAGCGGCTCGCGCGCCAGGCGCTCGAGACCTGGAACGATGCCGACCGTGGACAGTGTCACACGCCGCGGAGAGATGGCCAGCCCATGCTCGGAGTGGAGCATGCGGAGCGCCTTCATGGTGTTGTCGTAGTTATGAAGCGGCTCGCCCATCCCCATCAGGACGATGTTGAAGGGATAGTCGAGCATGCCGGTCGCCTCGGCCAGCACGCGGACCTGACCCGCGATCTCGCCGGCTGAGAGGTGACGAACCAGCCCCATCTTGCCAGTGAGACAGAAGCCGCACGCCATGGCGCACCCCACCTGCGTCGAGATGCAGAAGGTCATCGACGGCGTGTCGGGGATGAACACCGACTCGATCCGGCGCCCGTCTGACAGTTCGAGCACGAACTTGCGCGTCCCGTCGACGGAGCGATCATCGGCGACGACTCTCGGGGTGGCGAGGGTGAACTCGTCGGCAAGTTGCGTGCGCATGGCACGCGACAAGTCGGTCATGCGAGCGAAATCGGTGACGCCGCGCCTGTAGATCCAACGGTAGAGCTGGCGTGCATGAAACCTTTCATGGCCGCGCGCCTCGAGCGCAGCTTCAAGCGCGGTGAGCTCAAGCTCAGCCAGGTTCAAGCAGGAGGTCAGCATGCTATCTCTCGCATTTCCATCGAGATGCGAGCCTTCCATTGTATAGGGAAACCCGATGCGTGTCGGCGCCGTGCACGCTTCGATGGCGGAAGGAGCCGTTCTCTTATTGCGAGCGCCGACCACCGCGTGCTATGATGGCGCTGTTCTTCTAATCCCCTGTCTGTCAATGGTTTGCAGCGTACGGAGTGCGCGGAATCGATGGCAGGCGCGGCCCGGAAACTGCTGATCCCAAACGCATCTGTGCCTCAACCAGGAATCGTACGCGACGTGCTTCCCAACGGGCTCCGCCTCCTCACGGAGCGGATGCCGCACGTGCGCTCTGTCAGCATCGGCGTGTGGCTGGCCCGCGGCTCCCGGCACGAACCGCAGGAGCAGAGCGGCATCGCCCACTTCGTCGAGCACATGCTCTTCAAGGGGACGTCCACCCGCAGCGCCGAGGACATCGCCCAGGCGATCGATTCGATCGGCGGCCAGATGGACGCATTCACAGCCAAGGAATACGCGAGTTACTACATAAAGGTGCTCGACGAGCACCTGCCACTGGCTGTCGAAGTCCTCGCGGACATCGTCATGCGGCCGGCATTCAGCCCGGACGACATCGAACGCGAGAAGAAGGTGGTCCTCGAGGAGATCAAGATGGTCGAGGACACCCCGGACGATCTCGTCCATGAGCTGTTCACCGAGAACTTCTGGGCCGACCACCCGCTCGGCCGCCCCATTCTCGGGACGAAGGAGACGGTCGAGTCGCTGACCGGGGATGGCCTGCGCCGCTATTTCACGGGCGCGTACAGCGCGCCGAACCTGATCGTCGCGGCCACCGGCAACATCGACCACGAACAGGTCCGCGACCTCGTGTCACGCGCCTTCGAGGGTCTGCCGCTCATGAGCGAGCCGCTCGACGAGGCGCCGCCCCGGGTTGTCCCGCGGATCGTCGTCCGCAACAAGGAGCTCGAACAGAGCCACGTCTGCCTTGGCACGGCGAGCTATCGCCAGGACCACGAGGACCGCTATTCGAGCTACGTGCTCAACACGATCCTCGGCGGCTCGATGAGCTCCCGCCTGTTTCAGAACGTCCGCGAGAAGCGCGGGCTGGCCTACGCCGTCTTCAGCGGTCTCAGCGCGTATCGCGATGCCGGCTCGATGACGATTTACGCCGGCTGCGCGAACGATGCCGTCGGCGAATTGATCGACGTCGTGATTGTTGAGCTGCGGCGCATGAAGGACGATCCGCTTCCGGATTCCGAGCTCAGGCGCGCCAAGGATCATCTCAAGGGCAGCCTGATGCTGAACCTGGAGAGCACGTCGAGCCGCATGTCGCACCTGGCGCGGCAGGAGATCTACTTCGATCGTCAGTTCGGGCTCGACGAGACTCTCGAGGGCGTCGAGCGGGTGTCGGTTGGCGACATCCAGCGTGTGGCGCGCGATCTGTTCGCCAACGGGGCGCTCGCCGCGACCGTGCTCGGCAACGTCAACGGACTGCAGCTTCCCCCGGAGCGCCTCGCACTCGGATGATCCCGCGGTACACGAACCCCGAGATGGGTCGCATCTGGAGCGACCAGCGGAAATACGAAACCTGGCTTCAGGTGGAGGTAGCCGCGGTCGACGCGATGGCCCGCGCGGGGATTGTGCCTGCCGATGCCGCGCGTGCGATCCGCGAGCGCGGCGCGTTCGACATCGTGCGCATCGAGGAGATCGAGCAGGTCACGCAGCACGACGTGATCGCCTTTACCACTGCCGTGGCCGAGCGCGTCGGCCCGGCCGCGCGCTGGCTGCACTTCGGGCTCACCTCGTCGGACGTCATCGACACCGCGCAGGCGTTGCAGATGCGCGAGGCGTGCGACGTGCTCCTCGCGGATCTCGACCGCCTCACGCAGGCCGTGCGCACACGGGCGGACGAGCACCGCCGCACGCCGATGATCGGCCGCACGCACGGCGTGCATGCGGAGCCAATGACGTTCGGCCTGAAGCTGGCACTGTGGTACGCCGAGCTGGCGCGGGACGTCGCCCGGATTCGCCGCGCACGCGAGGTCGTCTCGGTCGGCAAGCTGTCAGGCGCCGTCGGGACGTTCGCCCACCTGCCGCCGTCGATCGAAGCCGATGTCTGCCGCACGCTCGGTCTGGAGCCGGCGCCGGTCGCGTCCCAGGTGATCCAGCGCGACCGCCACGCGGAGCTGTTGTCAGCGCTGGCGATCACCGGTTCGTCGCTCGAGAAGTTCGCGCTCGAGATTCGTGGTCTTCAGAAGACCGAGATTGGCGAGGTCGAGGAGCCGTTTGCCAGGGGGCAGAAGGGCTCGTCGGCGATGCCGCACAAGCGCAACCCGATTGGCTGCGAGCAGATCGTCGGGATGGCACGGCTCCTCCGCGCGAATGCCGGCGCGGCGTTCGAGAACAACGCGCTCTGGCACGAGCGCGACATCTCGCATTCTTCCGTGGAGCGCGTCATACTGCCGGACAGCTTCATCGTGCTCGACCACGTGTTGCGCCGGTTCACGCGCATCGTCTCCGGCATGGTCGTTTACCCGGAGCGGATGCGAGAGAACCTCGAGCGGTCGCGCGGCGTCGCCTTCTCCGGCACCGTGCTCCTCGAGTTGGCCCGCCGCGGCGTGTCGCGCGAGCAGGCCTACGAGTGGGTGCAGCGCAACGCGATGCTGTCATTCCACGAGCAGCGCGACTTCAAGGCGCTGCTCATGGTCGACCCGGACGTGACCAGGGCGCTGGCGCCGGCGGAGATCGAACGCGCCTTCAATCTCGAAGACCAGCTCAAGCACGTTGATGATGTCTTCGAACGGGTGTTTCAAGAGGTGACAGCCTGATGCGTGCGCGCGTGTTCGTGACCCTGAAGCCGTCGGTCTTCGATCCCCAGGGCACCACCGTCACCGAGGCCCTGCATGCTCTGGGCTACAGCACGGTCAGGGACGTCCGGCAAGGCAAGTACTTCGAGCTCGACATCGACGCGCAAAACGACGACGAAGCGCGGCGCCTCGTGGCCGAGGCGGCTGATAAGCTTCTCTCGAACCCGGTCATCGAGACGTATCGGATAGAGCTATGAAATTTGCGGTCGTCGTCTTTCCCGGTTCCAACTGCGACCACGACGCGCACTACGCGGCGGAGCACATCCTCGGCCAGCAGGCCGAGTTCGTGTGGCACAAGGACACCAGTCTCGGTGGCGCCGACGCCGTCATCCTGCCGGGCGGATTCGCGCACGGCGACTACCTGCGCACCGGCGCCATCGCGCGGTTTTCCCCGATCATGCACGAGGTGCGGAGGTTTGCGGCGGCCGGCGGGCCGGTCCTCGGCATCTGCAACGGCTTCCAGGTGCTGCTCGAGGCTGGATTGCTGCCGGGAGCGATGCTCCGCAACCGAAGCGTCAGGTTTCAGTGCGAGCACGTGCAG
>DATDHP010000240.1:0-3133 GCA_036521515.1 Vicinamibacterales bacterium | reverse complement strand
TACCAGTCGTCGCTCCTCGTCGAGCACATGGTTGCCACCTACGGCGAGGCGAAGTTCCACGAATTCGTCCGGTCCTTCGGCCGCGGGCTCGAGAACGAGGAGGCCATCAAGGCGGCATTCGGGGTCAGCATCGATCAGCTCCAGACGTCCTTTGACGCGAAGATCGAAAAGGACTTCGCCGGTCTGCGGGCGGCGCTGAAGGCTCCCGAGATACCAGCGATGCCGACGCTCGATCAGCTGAAGTCTCTGGCCGCGTCGAACCCGGGAAGCTTCCGCGTCCAGATGGAGCTGGCGCAGGCGCTGCAGGAAGGCGGTGACCAGGCGGCGGCGATCGAGGCACTGGAGCGGGCATCGAAGCTGGTGCCCGAGGCCGGCGGCGAGGCCAATCCGAACGCGCTCATTGCGCAGATCGCCACGGAGCGCGGTGACGTCGCGCGCGCTACCCAGGCGCTCGAGGCGGTCGTCAAGGTCGATCACACCGACGTCGAGTCGGCGCGCAAGCTGGCCGCGCTGCTCGAAAAGCAGAGCGACGCGGCGCGGACGGCGGCTGCCTACCAGGTGGTGGCCGAGCTCGATCCGTTCGATGCCCAGGCGCAGGGGCACGTGGGACGCTTCGCGCTCAAGAACGGGAACGCCGACCGGGCGATCCGGGCCTTCCGCGCGGCGCTCGCCTCCAACCCCGCGGACCGCGCCGGCGCGCACATCGACCTTGCCGAGGCGAGCTTCACGGGCGGCCAGGTGGACGAGGCCAAGCGCCAGGTGCTCGCCGCCCTGGAGATCGCGCCGTCGTTCGAGCGTGCGCAGGATCTGCTGCTCAAGATCGTGGACTCACAAGCCGGCCCGCGCGGAGGCGTCAGATGACACGCACAGCCGGCCTCGCGCTCACCGCCGCGCTCGCGGCGCTCCTGCTCGTGGAACCGGCTCGCCTGTCGCAGGCCATCGCCCAGGTCCCGCTGCTGCAGGACGACCGCTTCGCCGGCCTGCAGTGGACCTTCGTCCGCATCCGTTACTCCGCGTTCACCGTGGACAGCCGCTACCGGGTCGACTACTGGGGCGAGCCGTGGGCGATCGACGCTCCGGCCGCCGAGCAGAATCTCTCGCGGCGGCTGCGCACCGCCACCGCCATCGAAGTCAACGATCCCATCGTCCTCACCCTGGACGATCCGAAGCTGTGGGATCACGGCTGGATCTATATCGTCGAGCCGGGCAACCTGCGTCTGCGCGACACCGAGGTGTCGATTGTGCGCGAGTTCCTCCTGCGCGGCGGCACGCTGACCTTCGACGATTTCCACGGGCCGTACGAGTGGGACAACGCGGCCAAGGAGATGAAGCGCGTGTTCCCGGATCGCGAGTTCGTGGAAATCGCGCCACCGCATCCGATTTTCTCGAGCTTCTACAACCTCACCGTGTATCCGCAGGTCGCCGGCCTCGGCTCGTTCTTCGCCGGACGAAGCTGGGAGAAGGGCGGCTTCGTCGCGCGGCTGCGCGGCATCCTTGACGACCAGGGGCGGCCGATGGTGCTCGCCAACTGGAACACCGATATGGGCGACGGCGTCGAGTGGTCCAATGCCGAGGAGTATCCCGGCTACATCAAGTACACGGGCGACGCCTACCGCATGTTCATCAACGAAATCGTCTACACGCTGACCCATTGACGCCAGAACCGCTTGCCACCACCGACTCGGCCACCGCCAGCTTCGCCGAGCGCGTTCAACACGGGCGCACCCGCATCCTCACGGAGCTGCGGAAGGTGATCGTCGGCCAGGACGAGGTCGTCGACCAGGTCCTGATGGCGCTCTTCACCGGCGGGCACTGCCTGATCACGGGCGTGCCGGGGCTGGCCAAGACGCTGTTGATCAAGACGATTGCCGAGATCCTCGACCTGAGCTTCAAGCGGATCCAGTTCACGCCGGACTTGATGCCGTCCGACATCACGGGGACCGAGATCCTCGAGGAGCAGCACGGCGCGCGCACGCTTCGGTTCGCGCACGGGCCGATCTTCGCCCAGATCATCCTCGCCGACGAGATCAACCGCACGCCGCCGAAGACGCAGGCGGCGCTGCTCGAGGCGATGCAGGAGTACCACGTCACGGCCGCCGGCCGGACCTATCAGCTGGACCGGCCGTTCTTCGTCCTCGCCACGCAGAATCCGATCGAGCTCGAGGGCACGTATCCGCTGCCGGAGGCCCAGCTCGATCGCTTCATGTTCAACGTCGTCATGACGTACCTGCCGGAGAACGACGAGGTCCGGGTCGTGACGGAGACGACGGGCGCCGATCACCCCGCCGTGTCGCGCGTGCTCAGCGGACCGGACATCCTGGAGTTCCAGCACATGGTCCGCGAAGTCATCGTGACCGACGAGATCGCCCGCTACGCGGTACGGCTGGTGGCGGCGTCGCGGCCGGGGCTGGAGGGCGCGCCCGAGTTCGTCAACAAGTACGTGAAGTGGGGCGCCGGGCTCCGCGCGTCGCAGGCGATGATCCTCGGCGCCAAGGCGCGCGCGCTGATGAGCGGCCGTCACCACGTGTCGCTGAAGGACGTGCAGGCGCTTGCGCCTCCGATCCTCCGCCACCGGATCATCACGAATTTCTACGCCGAGTCCGAGCGTCTCAACCCCGACGGCATCGTCACGCGGCTGCTCGACTCGGTGCCCGTACCAAAGAGCAACATGTGATGCCTGCCACCGCGCGCCCGAGCGAGCTCAGGTTTCTCGACCCCGCCGTCCTGGCGCGGCTGGGGACGCTCGACCTGAAGGCGCGCACGGTCGTCGAGGGATTCCTGTCGGGCCTCCACCGCAGTCCCTACAAAGGGTTCAGCGTGGAGTTCGCCGAATACCGCCAGTACATGCCGGGCGACGACCTGTCGAGCATCGACTGGAAGGTGTACGCGCGCAGCGACCGGTTTTACGTCAAGAAATTCGAAGAAGAGACCAACCTCGACTGCTACCTGCTGCTCGACATCAGCGCGTCGATGGGCTACGACGCGCGCGGCATCACCAAGCTCGGCTACGCGTCGATGCTGGCGGCCTCGCTCGCCTACTTGATGAACCGCCAGCGCGACGCTGTCGGGTTGACGACGTTTGACGACTCGATCGTGTCGATGCTGCCGCCGAGCGCACGGCCCGGGCATCTGC
>DATDHP010000239.1:0-9881 GCA_036521515.1 Vicinamibacterales bacterium | reverse complement strand
CCGACGAACAACGTCCAACCGTATTGCAGGTTGGCGATCATCACCATGCAGACGATGCCGAAGAACAGTTGTCCCCAGCGTGTGGCTTCCGACGCGGTGGAATGTCCGCGACTTGTCATAATCTCCAAACCCCTTCGCGGTAGCTCTGCCCGGATGCGGGCGCCCAGCCTATCATCCTCGTACTTGTCTGTCGAGCAGGGAGATCTCGCGGGAAAGGCGACCCTCCCTTCCGCCTGAAGGCGGAACCCACAACTACACGGTTACATGTGGCTTCCGGCTTCAGCCGGAAGATCGCGGTCTTCTATTCCTTGGGTGGGCGGAGCTCTACCGGTTTTCCGTGCGGGGTGTGTCGATAGGCACCGGCCCACGCCTCTTTACGCGCAAGAAGGGCGTCCGACGACGCCAGACCCTTGGCGGTGACGAGACGCTCGAGCGCTGCAAGCCAGTGCTCGTAGTAGCGCGAGCCGTCGTCCGGCTCGCCTCGATCGGCTGCGGCCTTCAGCTCTTCGGCGAGGGCGGCGCTCCATTCGCTCCACGTGAAATGCCCGTGTTCGGAAAGCTTCACTGCGAGAGCGAACGCCTGGGCCTGCCAGGGTTCGGCGAAGACGGACGGTCGATCAGGCTCGTTCAAGGCAGTCGTCGGATCAGGCTCGTTCAAGGCAGTCGTCGGACTAGGCTCGTTCAAGGTAGTCGTCGGACTAGGCTCGTTCAAGGTAGTCGTCCCACATGTCGAGATGCACGGAGTCACGTTCCGGCGCAGCCGGCCCCCAGAGCTCGCGCGCGGCGAATCGCACCGAGTAGACGTGCTGCCGCTTTTCGCCGAGGAAATGGGCGTTGGTGTCCGGGAACAGATATACGCCGTGATCGCGTCCGATCACGCCCGTCTTTCCACGCGCGTAGCGAGGCAAGCGCGTGTGCCCGGCAGGGTTGATGAGACGGGCCCGCACGCGCTGTCCGACTTTGAAGCGCGGGGCCACCTTGGGGTCCTGCGCCGAGGGAATACCCCGGCTGACGAAACGGTCCGACATCGCGGCCGTAAGCGCTGGTGACTTTCGAGCGCCATCCGCGGGTTTCCCGCTTTCGACCTCCGCGCTCGTCACGAGCCCGAACTTGACCACCTGCTGCTCCAATCGCGCAACCCACCGCTCGTAGTAGCGCATTCGCAAGTACTCGGCGGGCGGCATGACCTCCAGCGCATGACGATCGGTGTCGAGGTTCCACAAACGCCACGCGCGCATGGCACGATTCAACGCGTAAATACGTCCCTCCCATCGCTCGTGGAAGACGGGTTCGTTCTTCTCGTATCGGATCGGCCCCATGCCCTGCATGCCGCCCATGTCGTGCACGCCGTTCATACGCCAGCTCCCGCCCCCGGGGCGGCCGCTTTCGCGACACCGACCATCGCGTCGCGTGTGACGAGCGCGGCGAGCTCGTCCTCGGTCATGTGCGCCGTTCCAGGCGGTCGCTCCGGGAGGACGATGTAGCGCAACTCCGCCGTGCTGTCCCAGACGCGGACCTCCACGTCCGGGTCCAGCGACAGGCCGAACTCGCGGAGCACGCCACGCGGGTCGATCACCGCGCGCGAGCGGTACGCAGCCGACTTGTACCAGACCGGCGGCAGGCCGAGCACCGGCCACGGATAGCATGAACACAACGTGCAGACGACGAGGTTGTGGACCTTCGGCTCGTTCTCGAGCGCGACCATGTGCTCACCCTGTCCGCTCGTGTAGCCGAGTTCTGCAATCGCCGCCGGGGCGTTCGCGAGCAGGCGCTTCTTGTACGCGGGGTCGACCCACGCACGCGCCACGACGCGGGCACCGTTGCGCGGGCCGATCCTGTGCTCGACCGTGTCGACGAGCGCATCGAGCGCGGCCGGATCCACGAGGCCCTTTTCGACGAGCAGTGACTCGAGCGCTTTGACGCGGAGCGTCAGGTCCGAGGGAACTGCCTGGTGCTCGTGATCGTGCTGGTGCGGATCCATGTGTGGTTGGCCCGGGCCGGGGGCCGCGACGCCTGCGCGGTGGGGTGGGAGGCCGGGCGCACCGGCCGCAGCCACGGTGAACAGAAAATCGCGTCGAGTCGGGTTGTTGGCCACAGCTTCCCGGCCTGCGGCGGCACTTTATCACGAGGGGCGTTCTTTTGCTGATGCCGGCGTCACCCCGATGCAGTAAGATTCGCACCCTTCAGGAGGGAGCGCGCATGAACAGACTCGTGCCGGACACGACGTTTTATCCGACCGCCGCCATGGCCACGAAAGCACCGCCCGAGACCCTCGCGTATATCGCGATGATCGACCCCAACGGAGGCCCGGACGCATTGTCGGTCGTCGACGTGAGCTCGTCGTCCACCACGTACGGCCAGGCGATCAGCCAGGCGAACCTTACCACGACCGGCGACGAGCTGCACCATTTCGGCTGGAACGCATGCAGCTCCTGTTTGTGTCCATGGTCTCCGCACCCGCACATGGAGCGGCGATACCTCGTCGTGCCCGGCCTCCGCTCGTCGCGCATCCACATCTTCGACACCAAGCCGGATCCCGGCAACCCGCGGCTCGTCAAGGTCATCGAGCCGGAAGAGGTCGCGGCGCGCACCGGCTACGCGCGCCTGCATACGACCCACTGCGGGCCGGACGGCATCTACATCAACGCGATTGGGGCGCCCGATGGTGACGGCCCCGGCGGCATCCTGGTGCTCAATCCCGAGACGTTCGAGATCGAAGGCCGGTGGGAGCGCGAGCGCGGACCGCAATACCTCGCCTACGACTTCTGGTGGCACCTCGGACACGACACGATGATGACGAGCGAATGGGGCACGCCGAACATGGTCGAGAATGGCGTGAATCCCGAACTTCTGCTCGCAGGAAAGTACGGCCATGCCCTCCACGTGTGGGATCTGCAGGGACGCCGGCATCGGCAGGTGATCGACCTTGGCGCCGAGCAGCAGATGGTGCTCGAGCTCCGTCCCGCACACGACCCGCGCAAGGCGTACGGCTTCGTGGGCGTGGTGGTGTCGCTGAAGGATCTCTCGTCGTCTGTTTTCCTGTGGCACCTGGACAGCATCACCGGCGCGTGGGCCGCCAAGAAGGTCATCGAGATCCCCGCGGAGCCCGCGGCCGCCGACGATCTGCCGCCCCTGCTCAAGGGGTTCAACGCCGTGCCGCCGCTGGTAACGGACATCAACCTGTCGCTCGACGATAAACGGCTCTACGTGTCGTGCTGGGGAACCGGAGAGATGAGGCAGTACGACGTGAGCGATCCGTTCAAGCCGGTGCTCACCGGGTCGGTTCACATCGGAGGCATCGTCCGGCGGGCATCACATCCGTCGCGGGCGAGCCGCTCGCTGAACGGCGGGCCGCAGATGGTCGAAATCAGCCGCGACGGCCGCCGCGTCTACTTCACCAACTCGCTGTACGCGTCGTGGGACGCGCAGTTCTACCCCGACGGGATTCGCGGCTGGCTGGCGAAGCTCGATGTCGGCGAGGACGGGTCGTGCCGTCTCGACGGGAACTTCTTCCTCGAGTTCGACGGCCTGCGTCCGCACCAGGTGCACCTCGAGGGCGGAGACGCTTCGTCTGATTCGTACTGCTTCTCGTAAGGTGCTTCACTTCCACGTGGCCGCGGAGACGCGGGGTCCCCGCCGCGCGTTTTCCAGCGCGGTGGGGTGCCAGCCGCGGCGACGCGGACGGAATCCTGGCTCCGCGTTTCCGCGGCTCCGCGGCCCGTTGTTGTAAAGGCGGTCAAAGAGAATGGGATCCGGATCGGATGCGGCAATGTCGTGGGGGGCGCTGCTGTTTCTCGGCGCCTTCCACGGGATCAATCCCGGCATGGGCTGGCTGTTCGCCGTAGCCCTCGGGATGCAGGAGAACCGCTCGGCGGCAGTGTGGCGCGCGCTGCTGCCGCTCGGACTCGGACACGCCTGCGCCACAGCCGCCGCGTTGTTGGTGGTGATCGCGGCAGGAACGGTCGTTCCAACGAGCACGCTGCGGTGGCCGATCGCCGGCGTGCTGATCCTCTTCGGCCTCCGGCGCCTCGTGCGGCATGGTCATCCCCGCGGCTGGGGCAGCATGCGAATCGGCATGTCGGGCCTGACCGTCTGGTCGTTCCTGATCGCCACGGCGCACGGGGCCGGACTCATGGTAGTGCCCGTGTGGCTGGAGGGACGCATGCCCGTGGATTCGACGCACGCCAGCCACCACCTCCACACCTCGGCCGACCTGGCGTCGGGACTCACCGCGACGGCGGTTCACGGCGCGAGCTACCTGCTCGTGACGGCGCTGATCGCATGGATTGTGTTCGCCAGGCTTGGCGTCGGACTGTTGCGGTCAGCCTGGATAAACCTTGATGCCGTCTGGGCGGCCGCGCTCATCCTCAGCGGTGTGCTGACGCTCGCGCTCTGACTGCCCCAGGGCGAGGCACCCTTCGCATCGACGGAACGTTTCCCTCCCGCAGGGGCCGGCTGAGGCCGGCCCCCTGCGACCGTTCACCTGAGTGCTGACAGTTCGGCGCTGTACCGACATCTCGGCATCATCTCGCCCGCCGCATTGTCCTTGCGATCCGGCGCGCTCCACCGCAAACGACTGAGGGACGTAGACATAGCGTGGCTAACGTGTGTCCGCTGCGGCGTGGCACGCGCATCGCTCATGGAGCGCTGTCGCAAGGGGAAAACGTGTGACGCGACATCCTGTGTTCCGGAAGTCGATTGAACTTTTAGTTACCAGGAAATGAGGACAACGATGAACAGCCTGCACCTGTTTCTGAACAGGCGCGTGTCGCGCCGGCTGCTGACACGCGTCGGCGCCATCCTGGCGTTGACCGCTCTCGCCGCGCTGACGACCGGCGCACCGGCAAACGCGAGCGACGACAAGCGTCAGGGTGGCCCGGGGACGATCATCTTTACCGTCGACGTGGCCGAGGACTTCTCGCTCTTCACTCCGACCTTCGTCAAACCCAGCGATACGCAACCGGAACGCGGCTCCTTCTTCGTGACCGAAGGAAACATCTTTCCCGCGGGCACGATCGAGGGCGACGGCGCGACGTTCGATCCCGATTCCGCTGGTGCCCTCGGTCGCTGGTTCTGCCGCGGCACCCACCTCGTTTCGGCTGCGGAGTTCCCCACGAGCGCGCGTGCGGTTCACACGGCTCAGCTCTACCTGTTGCCTGATGAGTCGAGGTCGCTGGCAACAGACGGTGTCGAGGGCAACGTGCCTGTCCTGCGTGCCCTGTCGGGCGGCACCGGCGTCTTCAGGGGCTACGTCGGGGAACAGAAGCAGGAGATGCTGGGCTTCAATGCGACAGGCGGAGTCAATCTGCGGGTCACCTTCATCCTCAGGAAGGCCGTGCGGTGAGAACTGGCGGGCGTAGGATCGCGTGAGCGGCAATGATCACGACAGCCAGCGCTATTGCGGCGGTGTCAGTGGAGGCGGATCGAGCCGGCGAGGATCTCTTTGCCTGGCTCGACCGCGTGCATGGCGGCTTCGACGCGGCGAAGTACCGGCAAGTGCTTGGCGCGGCCAACCCCTTCAAGGAGGGCGACGCGCTCCAGGGTCTGGCCGCCGCTGACGATCGATCGCGGGAGAGCGCCCGTCGCCTGCTGGCCCACACCACGATCGGAGCCCTGCTCGCGCACCCCATCTTCCAGGATGAAGTCGTGGCGTTCGCGGACGCCTGCGTCGAGGTCGACGCGCGCCGCGCGCTCGAGCCCTGGAAGATGGGGCAGCTCGTGCGCTTCCTGCTGGATCGGTCCGAAGACGAGGTCAAGGCCGTCATGCGCGGCCTCACGAGCGATGTGATCGCCTGCGTGGTCAAGCTGATGTCGAACGACGAGCTGATCGCCATGGGCCGGAAGGTCTTCAACCGGCTGCCCGGCTCGAACATCGGGGCGCGCGGCTACCTGGGGGCGCGCATCCAGCCGAATTCGCCGACCGACGCGCCCGAGGACATCGTGATGCAGGTGTTCGACGGCTGGTCGTACGCCGTCGGCGACGTCGTGCTCGGAACGAACCCGGTCTCGAGCGACGTCGATCGCGTCGCGGCGATCGAGCTGGCGCTGCAGGAGGTGCTCGCGGCGTTCGACCTCGAGCAGCTCGTGCCGCACTGCGTGCTCGCGCATATCGACGTGCAGGCGAAGGTCGAGACGCGTTTCCCCGGCTCCACGGCGCTGTGGTTTCAAAGCCTGGGCGGGGTGGCCGATGCCAACGCGGTCTTCGGCATCGACGTCGGCCGGATGGCCGCCTACGCGGCCACGCGAACGGGCCCGTTCGGGATGTACTTCGAGACGGGCCAGGGCGCCGATGCCACGAACGGACACGGCAAAGGCTTCGACATGGTCATCCACGAGTCCCGCAAGTACGGATTCGCGCGGGCGCTGAAGGCGGTGATCGCCGAGGCGCGCGTCGGGGCGGGGCATGCGGCGGAGCCGTGGGTCCACGTCAACGACGTGGCCGGCTTCATCGGGCCCGAGGTGTTCCGCACGAAGGAACAGCTCGTGCGCGTGTGCCTCGAGGACACCGTCATGGGCAAGCTGCACGGGCTGACGATCGGGCTGGACATCTGCTCCACGCTGCACATGGACGTTTCACTGGACGACCTCGGCTGGTGCATCGAGCAGGTCATGCCCGCGAACCCTGCGTACCTGATGGCGCTGCCGACACGGAACGACCCGATGCTGTCGTATCTCACCACGGCGTTCCAGGATCACGTTCACGTGCGCGCGCGGTTCGGCTACAAGGTCGACGACCTGATGTGGACGTTCTTCCGCCGGCTCGGCGTCATCGACGACGAGGGAAGGCCGACCGAGCACTTCGGCGATCCGGCCTGGGTCTACCTGCAGTACCGCCGGGCTGCCGGAGACACCCGTACGGACACGGAGATCCTCGAGGAGGCCCAGGCGCGGATCGCGCGCGTGCGCGGCCGCGGAGTGTTCATCGCGACGGGCCACGGCGCGCAGCCGTGGGACGTCGAGCCCGCGCTCGACCAGCAGGTCCGTCTGTTGTACGAGGACGCGAAGCGCTGCATTCATGCGCAGCTGCCCGCAACGTTCCCGATCATGCTGGCCCCGGCCGTGGCCGTCGAGACGCGCAGCAGCGATCGTCATGACTACGTGCTCCACCCTCCGACCGGGGAAGCACTGGCCGAGGCATCGCTGGTGACGCTGCGCGAGCTTCGGGACAGTCGCGCCGGCCGTTGCGACGTTCAGATCGTGGTGACCGACGGGCTCAACGCCCCTGCGCTCACGGACGAGGGCCACCTGGCGCCGTACCTCGAGGAACTGCGCCGCGCCCTCGTCCAGCACGGCTTCCACCCCGCGCCGGAGATCGTGATCGTCAGCAACGGACGGGTGCGGGCCGGCTACCGCATCGGGGAAACGCTGTTCGGCGGGCCGTCGGCGCCTGAATCAGCGGCCGTCGTGAACGTCATCGGCGAGCGTCCGGGCAACGGCCACCATACTTTCTCGGTGTACGTGACCAGGCTGCGCGCTCACGTCTGGTCGCACCCGGGCCTCGTCGATCACAATCACACGGCGGTGATCAGCAACGTGGCCGATACGGCGCTGCATCCGGTGGTCGCCGCACAACAGACCGTCGCACTGTTGATGGGAAATGGGCACTCCAATCATTCGTGATTCATGATTTGCGATTCGTGATTGGAATCACGATTCACGAATCACGATTCACGAATGGAACCGAGGTCCTCATCCTTCGTTTCCCGCGTGGCCAGCAGGCCGAGGAGCGTCAGCGCCGCGGCCGCCGACAGGTAGTAGCCGACGTACTGCAGCCCATACGTATTGGCGAGCCACGTGGCGATGTACGGCGCCAGCGAGGCCCCGAAGATGCCGGCAAGGTTGAACGTCACCGAGCTGCCCGTGTAGCGCACCGCGGTTGGAAAAAGCTCTGACAGTACCGTGCCGAGCGGTCCGTAGCTCAACCCCATCAGCGACAGGCCCACCACCAGTGTGAGCAGCGCCCCCGGCGCGCCGGCTTCGAACAGCGGCGCCATCACCAGGCCGAATCCCGCGATCGCCATGGTCACCCCGAGCAGCGTGCGGCGGCGCCCGCGCTCCGCGAGCACCGCCGCAATCGGGACGGTCAGCCCGAAAAAGACGACGCCGCACAGCTGCATCAGGAGGAACTGCACGCGGCTGTAGCCGAGGGCACTGGTGCCCCACGACAACATGAAGACCGTCATCAGGTAGAACACCACGAACGTGGCAAGCGAGATCAGCGTGCCCGTCACCACGGTGCGCCAATGGTGCCGAAGCACGACGAGCATCGGCATCTTCACCCGTTCCCGCCGCGTGACCGCTTCGCGGAAGACCGGCGTCTCCGCGATCGCCAGCCGCACATAGAGGCCGACGATCACGAGCACCGCGCTCGCGAGAAACGGGATCCTCCACCCGAACGCGAAGAACTGTTCGTCCGTCAGCCATTCGGAGAGAGCGAGGAACACGGCGCCCGAGAAGAAGAAACCGATCGGGGCGCCGAGCTGCGGAAACATGCCGTACCAGGCGCGCCTGTCGGGCGGTGCGTTCTCGATCGCCAGGAGCACTGCGCCGCCCCATTCACCTCCAAGCCCGAGACCCTGGCCGAACCGGCAGAGAGCGAGCAGCAGAGGCGCGGCAAGGCCAATCGTGGCGTAGCCGGGCAGCGCCCCAATCGCCACCGTCGAGATGCCCATCGTCAGCAGCGCCGCGACCAGGGTGGTCTTCCGGCCAACGCGATCGCCGAAGTGTCCGAACAGCGCGGACCCGACCGGGCGCGCGAGAAACGCGATCCCGAAGGTGGCAAGCGAAGCGAGGGTGGCTGCCGTCGCGTCGGAGGCCGGAAAGAACAGTCGTGGAAAGACGAGCACCGCCGCCGTGGCGTAGATGTAGAAGTCGAAATACTCGATGGTCGTGCCGACAAGGCTCGCCAACAACACCTGCCGCGGGGTGTTGACAGCGTCGAGCGTGGAAGGACCGATGGTCACGCTGGTCCCGATCTTACTTTTGTATTCGTAGAGGCGGGCCTTCAGGCCAGCCTGACGGGCCGGCTGAAGCCGGCCCCTACGCCGACACGGCGATGACGTGTTCGGTTTTTCCGCCTCCAGACGTTTAGGTGATCAGCACCCCGCGTTCCGCTGTCCGCCGCCCTCACCCCGGCCTTGGAGAAATCAATGAACACCATCCGCACGCACACCGCACGTTCGATCCTTGCCGCCGCGGCCGCCGTCGGCGCCATGTCGCAGGGCGTCGCCTTTGCCCAGGCGCCGCACTCCCCGGATCTCACCACCGTCGGCAACCGCTGGACGATCACCGCGCACAACGACGAGTCGCCCGTACACGAGCAATGGGCGACGCAGGGAATCTGCTTCAGGTTCATCGGGAACTTCGGCACGCACGCCCGCTACGAGTGGTGGTCGGATACGTTCCCCGACTGGAACGGCGTGGCGACGCAGGAAGGCAACGAGATCACGATGCACGGCGATTATGCCAATGACGTGGGCCACGACGGCATCGTCTGGAACGTGGTGACCGCGACGCCGCGAAACATGGGCGCCGGTTTCTGGTTCGAGTGGCGCGAAGACGCGAAGTTCGGCCGCACGATCGGCTTCGCCAACGCGCTGCTGCAGCGGGTCGGCCGGTGCACGATCACGGCCGACCAGGCACGCAACATCCCGTTCCCGCTCGACAAGTTGGGCAGGGAGATGCTGCAGCCCTTCGGCAACGTCCCGACGGCCGGCGTCCCCAGTCCCTAGGACGAAGGAGCGATTCAGCGCAGTGCCGCGGCGCGCCCCTTGAGCGTCGCGGCGAGCGATCGCAAACGAGCGGCATCGCGCGCGCTCGCTCCCGCGGCGTCGCCATCCAGTTGCGCGGCCAGCGCGTCGAGCCGGTCCAGCCGGGCGGCG
>DATDHP010000238.1:0-22961 GCA_036521515.1 Vicinamibacterales bacterium | reverse complement strand
GATCGATGGCCACGGGGTCCGCCTCGACGGCGGTGAATTCCCGCTCGAACTGACGCTGGCCTCGTGGAGCTCGGGCGGCCAGACGTGCCTGACAGCGGTGATCCGCGACGTGACGGAACGGCGGCGCGCCGAAGAGGAGCTGCGCCTGCGGGATCAGCAGTTGCGCGAAGCGCAGAAGATGGACGCCATCGGGCGTCTGGCCAGCGGAATTGCGCACGACTTCAACAACTCGCTGATGGTCATCCAGGGCCACGCCGAGATGCTGTCGCTGAACCTTCCCGAGTCGGATCCGCGCCGCAAGAAGGCAGACGTGATCATTCAGGCGTCCGCCGGCGCTGCGGCAATCACACGCCGGCTGCTGACCTTCGGGCGCAAGCAGGAAAGCGACATTCGCGTGGTCGATCCGCGCGAGCAGGTGACCAGCGTCCAGAAGGTGCTGGGCCGCCTGCTCGGCGACAACATCAAGGTCGTCTCCGAGGCGCAGGGCGCGCCAGGATACATCCGCATCGATCCGGACCAGCTCGACCAGGTGATCATGAATCTCGCGATCAACGCCCGCGACGCCATGCCCGGCGGCGGCGAGCTGCACTTCGAGGTCCGCAACACGACCTTCAGCGACCCGGCCGCGTGCCAGCGCCTCAGCATCGCCCCGGGCGAGTACGTGACGATCGCCGTCCGCGACACCGGGTCCGGCATGGGCCGCGAGACCGCCTCGAGCATCTTCGAGGCGTTCTTCACGACCAAGGAACCTGGTCGCGGCACCGGTCTCGGGCTCGCCATCGTCCAGGGGATCATCGCGCAGAGCCACGGCCGCATCGAGGTCGAGACGGAGCTCGGCCGTGGCACGACCTTCTTCCTCCACCTGCCCCGTGTGGAGGCGAAGAACGACACCAAACGCATCGTGCCCGCCCAGGCGACGCTCGAGCCCGGCACGGAAACGATCCTGATTGCCGAAGACAAGCCGCTGGTGCGACGGATCCTGAAGACGGCGCTTGAGAACGCCGGCTACACGGTGCTCGAGGCGGCGACCGGAGAGGAGGCGCTCGACGTGGCGCGCCTCTACAGCGGCCACATCCATCATCTGCTCACCGACGTGGTCATGCCGGGCGCCGGCGGCTTCGCGCTCTACGAGGCGCTGACGGCCCTGCGCCCCGGGACGACGGTCATCTTCATGACCGGTCATCCGCCTGGCGCCGCGGCCCGCAAAGACGTGGACCGTTCGGGGGCCGTCTGTCTGCAGAAACCGTTCTCCTTCGACGTCCTCTCCCGTCAGCTGCGCGCCATCCTCGACGCCGCCCGCGCCGCCTGAGCCTTCCGTTCGGAAACCAAGCCGTCGAAATCCTCGTCTATATGGATGCGGGCCGGCAGGCAACAGCCTTGCAGGTTCCCTTCATCTCCAAATGGCGAACAAAACGACGCGCGCGAACACGCTGACCTTCAAGCCAGGACGGCCCCGCAAGTCGCTCATCGAGTGGACCGATCCGTCGCGGCAGGCCCATGTACTCGACTGGCGGCACCGGGCTCAGGAGTTCGGTCTGGCCGTCGAGGAACGCGAAGAGACCGATCCTGGCCGGCCGTACGGGGAACCTGAGCGCCTCCTCCAGGAGGACGAGCCGGAGGCGTTTGCCGACCAGCCCATCTCCGGCAGCGACGATGAGGTCGCCGACGACGATCAGGCGGAACAGGCGGTCCGGCCCGGGGTGTCCCGCGAGGATGTCGACCTCGTCCGGGTCTACCTGCAGCACATCGGCAAGCGCCGTCTGCTGAAGGCGCATCAGGAACGTGAAATCGGGGAGCGCGTCGAAAACGCGCAGCGCCATGTCGTCGCCGCCCTGGCAGACATTCCCGGGGCCGTGCAGACGCTGGTCGCGCTCGCGGATCGCATTCGGACCAAGGGAGACCTCGCCAACGAGCTGATCCTGCTCCCGGAAGGCGGTGAGCTTCAGGAGGAGCACACGGAACCGGTACTGAAGGCATTTGCGCGGATCAAGCGGCGCGGGTCCCTCGCGGACAGCCTGAAGGAGAAGCTCGAAGCCCCTCGACTCGGGGCACGCGCGCGGGCCGACGCCGAGGCGCGCCTCGAGCGCACTCGCACGGCGCTCGCGGAGGATCTTGCGGCGCAGCCCATTCGACCCTCTCTCGTCGACGATGTCGTGTCGGAGTTGCGGCAGATCGCGCACGAGTTCCGGGATCTCGAACACGTGCCGCGCGGCGCGCGCATCGAGCGCTGCGCCGTGCTCGAAGCGCGAGCGGGCCTGCCGAAAGCGGAGTTCCGCCGCCGATTTGCGCGTGTCGAAACCGCAGAGGAGGTGGTCCGCGAGGCAAAGCGGGAGTTGATGGAGGCGAACCTCCGTCTGGTCGTCTCGATTGCGAAGCGGTACCTGAATCGCGGCCTCTCCTTCCTCGACCTGATCCAGGAAGGCAACATCGGGCTGATGAAGGCGGTCGACCGCTTCCAGTTCCGGCGCGGCTTCAAGTTCTCGACCTACGCCACGTGGTGGATTCGCCAGGCTATTACGCGGGCCATCGCCGACCACGGGCGGACCATCCGACTGCCGGTGCACGTGATCGAGTCGCTGAACAAGCTCGAAAAGGAGCGGAAGGCGCTCCGCGTCGAGCGCGGGCGCGAGCCGACGCCCGACGATCTCGCCTCGCGCATGCAGATGCCGGCCTCGAAGGTGCGGCTGCTGCTCGATGCCCAGAAGACGCCCTACTCGCTGGACATGAAAATCGGCGAGGACGACGGCACCGAGCTCGGCGAGGTCCTTCGCGACACGACCACGCGTTCACCCGAGGACACGGCCATCGAGAGCGATCTCGCCAACGAGGTGGAGCGTGCGCTCGCGCCGCTCTCCGATCGTGAGCGCGAGGTGTTGCGCCTCCGCTACGGCCTCGGCACCGAGCGCGAGCACACGCTCGAGGAGATCGGCCGGCGTCTGTCCGTCACGCGCGAGCGCGTGCGGCAGATCGAGAGCCGAGCGCTCCAGAAGGTCCGCGCGACGAGGCAGCGCGAGACCGACCACTTCCGCCGCCGGCCGGCGTAGTCACATTCAACTCCCAACCTCCAACCCGATGGCGCCCAACTCCCAAACATCTTGGGAGTTGGCTCCTGCCGTCCCGTTGAGAACTGGGAGTTGACGATGTGGCTTCCGCGTTCGGGCGGAAAATCCGACAATGCCGGAATGTCCCGCCCCCCTGTCGTCATCGGCGTGGCCGGCGGCTCCGCGTCCGGCAAGACCACCGTCGTTCGGCGCATCGTGGAGAGCCTCGGCCCCGACCAGGTCGTGGTGCTCGAGCACGACCGCTACTACCGCGACCGCACCGACCTGCGCCTCGAAGAGCGCGCCGCGCTGAACTACGATCACCCGGACTCGCTCGAAACCGATCTCCTCGTGCGCCACGTCCGCAACCTCAAAGGCGGCCATGCCGTCGAAGTGCCCGAGTACGATTTCACGCGCTACGCGCGCCGATCGGACACCCACCGCTACGAGCCGCGGCGCGCCATCATCGTCGAAGGCATCCTGATCTTTTCGGATCCGGCTCTGCGCGAGTTGATGGACGTCAAGCTCTACGTGGATGCGGATGCCGACACGCGCTTCATTCGCCGTCTGCGGCGCGACGTCGCTGAACGTGGCCGGACAATGGAGTCGGTGATCGAGCAGTACCTTGGGACCGTGAAGCCGATGCACTTCGAGTTCGTGGAGCCGACCAAGCGCTACGCAGACCTGATCATTCCAGTCGGCGGCCACAACACCGTGGCCGTCGATCTCATGTTGTCGCTCGTTCGCGGCCTGACGGCCTGATCGCACCAGCGCGAGCCTATCCCGGCGTACCGGCTGCCAGAATCCGCGCCGTCGTGATCGCCTGGCCGGCGTGGCGCGTCGAGTGTTCGGCCGCATGAAACAGGAGGCCGATCACGGTTGACGGCAGACCGGCCCGCCCGACGCGCCGCGGCACGGTCAGCTCTCCGGACGACGTCGCACGGAGCTGATCCAGGGCACGATCGATGAGCAGAGCGACGTCATCTGCAACTGCAACGAGTGAGGCGGGTGGCTCGCCGGGCGTCCCCTCCATCCTGAGCGCCGCGCGCTGCTCGTCCGACAGTGTCTCGCCGCGGGCATACGTGAACAACCGATCCAGCGCGCCGCCGATGTGACGCAGGTGAAATCCGATCGATGCCGCGCCCCCCGGCCGCTGCCACGCATCGTGTGGCGGGACCTCACGCGCGAGGCGTGTCACGTCCTCGCGCACCTGCACGAGCGCGTGCGCCACCGGCATCAGCAGCGGATCGATGCCGGCCATCGGGCCGCGCAGCCATGCTTCGTCCATCTGACCTCCTGCCGCCGAGGCAAAAGCGCGACCATTCGCGCCCATCAGCTTGCCCGCGGAAAGTTACTTTTCCTACACTGGGTGGCTGATTCGAACGAGAGGTTCAATACCCATGAACCAGTTCCTATCAGGTGTCGTGCGAACCGCCGAATCGTCCCATCATCCTCCCATGGACCTGGAGCGCGCCGCCCGCACAGCGGTCCCCGCTCTTGCCGATTTCTGCCTCGTCTATCTTGTCGAGGGCGAGCAGCTCCGATGCGTGGCCTCTGCGCATGCGACGCGCGCGGGCGATCGCCTGCTTCGCGTGTTGAACAAGGTTTACAAGATCACGCGGAAGGATCCCGGGAGTACGGTCGCGCAGGTCGTGCGTCTGCGCCGGCCGAGCCTGCGTGGCGAGATCAAACCGGAGCACCAGGCGCCGGATTCCGACGCATCGGAGCTCGTTCGCGTGTTCGACGTCCATCGCCAGCTCGCCATCCGCTCGGCGCTCGTCGTGCCAATCGAGGGACGGTTCGGCGTTCTCGGCGCGGTGGCGCTCAGCTATGCGCAATCGGGCCGGCATTACAAGCCTGCGGATCTCCGCCATGCCGAACGCATCGCCCACGAGATTGCGCTGGCGGTCGACGAGGCGCGGCTCCTGCGGTCGCAACGCCAGCAGGCATGGCTCGGCCGTCGGGCCCGTCCGGCGCTTACGCGTCTTCGCCGCGCGCTCGACCAGCTGCAGTCGGCCGGCAACGGCCGCGAGCGCTTACGCCTCATGAACCAGCTGGCGCGCGAAGAGCGCACCCTCACGCGCATGCTCGAGCGGTACATGGCGTCTTGCCCGCCGCCCGAGTCGCGCACCGGTCGGGCCCGTGCCCGCTCCTGACTCTAGGGCCGCACGGGTCCGGTCGCCGCCGGTGCGACCCCTGGACAAGCTCACAGCAGAGCTGACCCGTCGGCTCGTGCGCGCCGCGTGACAGGAATGCGGTATGCAATTCTCCTCATCGGGAGGAGCCATGGCTGAACCGCAGAATGACCGGCGGACGTCGGCGCAGTACGGAGAGACCACTGACCCGAAGAATCCACCGAACAGCGTCGTCAACCCACAGGTCCGGAGCGCCGCCTTGCGCTCCTACCTCGGACCGCTCGTGGTCTTCGTCGTCATCGTCGGCCTCGCACTCCTCTACTGGGCGAACCGCGGACCGGTCATGCCGGATCCCGGGAACCCATATCAGGTCGGCACGACGGGTGCTCCCGACGATCGCCTCGACGCGGTCGGCGAGCGGGGCAATCGTGACACGCCGGGCGGCTTCGATCCAGCGCCTCGCCCCGACAACACCGCTGACGAACTGAAGTACCGCGGTGCCGATCAGCCACAGGTGCAACTGCCCGGGCTTCGACGTGATCTGACGCTCACCGGGCTCGCGATGCTCGAGGGTGAACCGAGGGATCTTGTCGGCCGGCGGGTCGACATCAGGAACGTCAACGTCATCGACGCGCAGGATCCGTCACATTTTTGGATCCGGGACGGCAACGTGAAGGCCGAAGTCACCGCGCCGCGCGGCGGCCCCGCCGTGAAAAGTGGAGCGCGGGTCACCGTGAACGGGACGGTGGAAGAAGACGGCCGCGGCGGCGTCCGTATTCGAGCGGAAAGGGTTGAACTGAACTGAGTCGTGATCCCTGTGGGATCGGGATCAGGGATCGGGCGCGATCCCCGATCCCCAAGGGATCAAGCCGCAGCCGTCTCCAGAGGCGCTTCCATCGGCGTGACCGTGGCGCCGCTCATGAGCGCCAGCCAGAGATCAAGCGCGTCACCTTCGCCAGACCAACGAGCCTCACGCGGGACCTGCAAGTGAGGCAGCGACGCGATCGTCGAGTGGGGCACGAGCACCGCGGGCGAACCGTTTCGATCGCGCAACACACACGCGATGTCGGTGCCGCGTGTGAGAATCGGCAGGTTGGGGCTGGGGCTGGGCTCTTCGCTGAGCACGCGCGTCATATCGACCGCGATGCAGCGTCCTTCGTCGCCGTGCCCGTTTTCCACTATCGACACGCCGTGGGGCCATGATGGGTCGTGGCGATCGGTCCACATATAGGCGCCGCCCGCCTTCAGCACGGCGAGCAGCGTAATCGCCAGGTCCGGTGACCTTTCCATGCGCACGGCGGCCAGGGAACCACGCTTGAAGCCGCTCGTGATCAATGCCCGCGCGAGTGTGTTCGCGCGCGCATTCAACTCGCGATACGTCAGCGACCGGCCGTCATCGACATAGGCCGGTGATTCCCCGCGGATGGCGGCCTGGTGTTCGACCGCCCGATGGATGGCAATGCTCACAACGATGCTCCTGCGCGAATGCGCGCCCCGTTCCACTGCGGCGTATCGGCCGCCGTGAAGCAAACGCCGTCGAGGCAAACGCTGTGGCAGCAAACGCTCGGCCAACCGCTCGAGGCGGCCCAATGGCACCTGATCCATGAGCTGCCTCGAAAACGGACGGGGCTGCAGGCGCAAAGCCAGCCGCCTGGAACGGAAGATTGTCATGGTTTCAGGATCCCTGTGTTGTCCGGGCTGGGCCGCACCGTTTGAAATGAAATCCTGCCCAGGGTGCGTCGCAGCCACCTACCACTTTTGAGGCAATCGCCCGCCGATGCAATGGCAGACCCGGTCCACCTCAGCACCAGAATTCGCCATCCGGAGCACATGAGTCGGCCGCCGGTGAATGCCGATCGCGCCAGGCAGCCAGGCGTGGGCCGGAACTCCGGGCGCCGGAGTGTCACGCGGAATGAAACACGCAGCAGGTGTCTGGACCACCAACCACGTTCGAACGACCCGAACGATCCGAATGGAGCCCGTGTCGCTACCGCCCCTTCAGGACGTCCTCGATGACGTGAAGGAGGGTGTCAGGTTCGCACGGCTTCTCGAGCACCACGTCCGCACCTGCCTCGCGCGCACGCGGCGACACTTGACCGCTCACGGCGATGATCGGGAGGTGTCGCGTTTCCTCGAGCGCCCGCAGGCGCCGCGACAGTTCGAGCCCGTCCATTTCGGGCATCGCGATATCGGTCACCACGACGTCGGGGCACTGCCGGGCAACGCTCTCGAGCGCGCGTCGCCCGGTCGACGCCTCGGTGACAATCATCCCGGAATAGCTCAGATACTCGGAATACATTTCCCTCGTGTCCCGGTCGTCCTCGACCAGGAGCACACGCGGCCGGTGATCGGACATGGAATGGTGGGAAGCAAATTATCGTCCCGCGGACCTCAACGCCACCGGAAGATGCGCAATGCGACAGCAAACGATCCTATGCCCCATGCCATCAGAGTCCACAGCTCTGCCTGTATGCCGCGCAGCGTCACCGCCTCGAGAACCACGGCGCGCAGCGCGTCATTGAGCGCTGTCAACGGCAGCGCCTGGATGACCGGCTGAACGGTTGCCGGGAAATTCGCCGCCGAAAAGAAGACGCCGCTCAGCAACCACATCGGCAGCATCGAGACGTTCATCAAGCCCGAGATCGCTTCGAACGTTCGCGCACGGCTCGCGACGAACAGCCCCAGCGCGCCGAAGGCCAGCGCGCCGATCACGCTGACGATCACCAGCGCCGTCACCGACCCGCGCATCGGCATGCTCAGCACGTAGACGCCGAACGCCACCGGGACCGCGACCTCTGGCGCCAGGAACACGAGGCGAGCGAGCATCTGCGCGCCGAGGTAGTCGCGGCGGCGCATCGGCGTCGCCACGAGCAGCTTGAGGACCTTGCGCATGCGGCTCTGTGCGACGGAGAAGCCGATACCCCACATGCTCGTGCTCATGATGCCGAGACCGACGAGTCCCGGTATCAGCCAGTCGATGTAGCGCGACCCCGGGATCTGCTGCGGCTCCTCCGTTGCCGTCCACGGATCGGTGCGTCCCGCCCCGCGCTTCAATGCATCGTCGACCAGCAGCCGCGCCGTCCGGCTCTCCACACGCCCCGGGTCGAACCGGTAGGCTGGCGGCATCGTCGGCACGACGATGAGGTGCACTTCGCCCTCGCGCAGCGCACGTTGCTCGGAGCCGGGCGCGACGTCACGCACGGTGATGGCCGGTTCCGCGGCGAGCGCCGCGCGGACCCCCGCCGCTTCGGCGCCCGCCGCGATCCCGATGACCACCGGGCTGTTGCCGCGCGCCGGAAACGCGACCGCCATCACGACCGACATGACGACGGGGAACACGAACGCCCAGAAGAGCGCCTCCGGCTCCCTGACGAACTCGCGCAGGCGCGCCAGCGTGAGCTGGATCAGCGGACGGTCACTCATCGCGCAGGTGCCGTCCGGTCAGCCCCATGAACACGTCTTCGAGCGTGCCGTGCCGCGTAACCGCTTTCACCGTGCCGAGCGAGGCAATCAGCTCGTGTGGAGTTCCAAGTGCAATCACGCGCCCGTGATCGACGATCGCCACGCGGTCGCAGAGGATCTCGGCCTCCTCCATGTAGTGTGTGGTGAGGAGCACGGTGCCGCCCGAGTCGCGGACGCGGCGCACCAGGTCCCACAGTTGCCGCCGCGACTGCGGATCGAGTCCGCTCGTCGGTTCGTCGAGGAACAGGACGTCGGGCTTGCCGGCGAGCGCGCACGCCAGCGCCAGGCGCTGCTTCTGCCCGCCCGAGAGCTTCACCACCCAGCTCGTGCGCTTGGCTTCGAGTTCGACCATCCCGAGCAGCTCGTCCACCGCGTAACCCTGATGGTAAAACGAGCGGAACAGCCGCACGGTCTCTTCGACGGTCAGTTTGTCGGGAAGCTGGGTCTCCTGCAGCTGCACCCCGAGTCGCTGACGCAGCTCCGGCTCGTTGGTGCGCCATGACATCCCGAGCACCTCCACGTCGCCGGCGTCCGGCGGGAGCAATCCTTCGAGGATCTCGATCGTGGTGGTCTTGCCAGCGCCGTTCGGGCCGAGCAGGCCGAAGCACTCGCCGCGGTGTACAGCCAGCGAGAGGCCGTCTACGGCGACAACGTCACCGTATTGCTTGCGGAGGTCGCGGCAGCGGAGTGCATGCGCGACGGACACATCTACATTCTGTGTCGCTTTGCCGCCGGCCGTCGATTGTGCATGTCTGCGTCAGGCCGTGGTGCATCGTGTACGGTGCGCGGCTGCGCGTCGATGCCACATGTTTGGGTTAGACTGGCTTGCCGTGTCCTCGACCGTTCTCATCGCCTCGCCGGAACATCTTCAAATCCTGAAGGCGCGCGAGGATTTCGCCACTGCCCAGGCGTTTCCGGATGCCGAGGCGCTACGCGCCCTGGACATCATCACGCGCCAGCGGCCGGGCGTGATCGCGCTCGAAAAAATGTTCGCCGCGACGTCGCGCGGCACGGCGCTCATCAATCGCATCAAAGCGGACCCGGCGCTCAGCGCCTGCGAGATCCGCATCGTCGCGCACGACAGCGAACCCTCGCGGGCGCCGTCGCGCCCATCGCAGGCCGCCGCGGAGTCCGCCGTCGCCGTGGTCGAGCCGCCACCGGCGGCGCCGGCGGCGGCGCCGCTCGACCAGCGAGGGACGCGCCGGGCGCCGCGCTTCAGGATTGTCGAGGGGGTCGAGGTGTCGATCGACGGCAACCCGGCTGCGCTGGAGGACCTGTCGCTCGTCGGCGCGATGGTCGTATCACCAACGATCCTGCGGCCGAACCAGCGTGTCCGGATGTCGCTGCCCGACAAGAATCGGCCCGTCCGCTTCAGGGCCGCCGTGGCCTGGGCGTCGTTCGAGATGCCGAAGGGGGGCCCTCGCTACCGTGCCGGCATCGAGTTCTTCGACGCCGATCCCGCTGCGCTCAACCAGTTCATCGAGTCGTACAAGAAGTGAATCGCGGCAAGCTCCACTCCCACGAGCCACGGAGAATGGGGGCCGCGACGCCTGCGCGGTGGGTGCCAGACACGGAGTCACGGAGAACCAAATGGGTTCGGATCTCCGTGTCTCCGTGTCTCCGTGCGTCCGTGGGGGTGAATCACGCCGCTAGCGAAACCACCGATCGACCGCCGAGTCCTGGCGCACGATCGTTTCGGCCCGGTCCGAGCCTGTGGAAACGATGGCGCATTCGACGCCGCTGACCTCCTCCAGACGGCCGACGTAGCGCTGCGCCCCGTGCGGGAGCGCCTCGAACCGTGTCGCGCCTTTCGTCGGGGCCGACCAGCCGGGCAGGCTCTCGTAGACAGGCTCGGCGCTGGCGAGAATCCGGAGGTCGGCAGGGAATTCGGTGATCGTCCCGGCGCTCGTCCGGTAGCCGGTACAGATCTTCACTTCGTCGAGGCCGTCGAGGACGTCGAGCTTGGTGAGCGCCAGCGCATCGAGTCCGTTGATGCGCGCTGAGTACCGCACCACGACGGCGTCGTACCAGCCGCAGCGCCGTGGCCGGCCGGTCGAAGCGCCGTACTCCTGCCCGGACTCGCGCAGCCGTTCGGCGAGCGCGCCGGCGAGCTCGGTTGGCAGCGGTCCCTCCCCCACACGCGTGGTGTACGCCTTGGCCACCCCGAGCACGCCGCCGATGGCGCGCGGCGGCACCCCAAGGCCGGTCAGAATCCCGCCGACTGAGGCATTCGACGAGGTCACGAACGGATACGTCCCGTGGTCGATGTCGAGCAGCGTCGCCTGCGCGCCCTCGAACATCACGGTCTTTCCTTCTTTCATCGTCGTGGCGAGATAGAGGGAGACGTCGGTCGCCAACGGGCGAAGGCGCTCGCCGAACTGGACGACCTGGTCGAAGACCGGCTGCCAGTCGAGCGTCGAGTCGATGATCATCCGGTTGCGTGCGCTGACGTTCTCCCGCACATCCCCGGCCAGCGCGTCGCGATCGCCAAGGAGGTCGGCGATGCGGATGCCGCGGCGGCCGATCTTGTCCTCGTAGGCGGGGCCGATGCCGCGCGACGTGGTGCCGATCTTCCGCTCACCGCGCCGCGCCTCGGAGAGGACGTCCAGCTCGCGGTGGTAGGGCAGGATGACGTGCGCCTTTTCGCTGATCAGCAGGCGGCCGTCGACGCTCACGCCCATTCGCGCCAGCTCGTCGACCTCCTTGAAGAGCGCCTGCGGATCCACGACCACGCCGTTGCCGATGAGGCACGTGACACCCTCGTGCAGAATGCCGGAGGGAATGAGGTGCAGGACGAACTTCCTGCCGTGCACGTAGACGGTGTGCCCCGCGTTGTGGCCGCCCTGATAGCGCGCGACGATCGAGAAGTGCGGCGTCAGCATGTCGACGATCTTGCCCTTGCCTTCGTCGCCCCACTGCGCGCCAAGCACGGCGATGTTGGTCTTCGGCATTCGGGTATATTCAATCACGAAGCACGCGCGGGACACAGCGCGGTCAACGCCGCAACCTGAGGATGACACTGCGGCGTTGGCCGCGCCGTGTCTGAGAACCTGCGATACTAGTGACGCTCAACGAACACTAAACGCGCTTCTTCGTCGAAGACCGACGTCAGCGCGTTACTGTCACAACGTGATGATTCCTCTCGACGGCACCTCACTCACGCTCGACGGGCTGGTCTCGATCGCGCACGACTTCGCTCCGGTCGCGTTGGCGGACGTGGCGCGTGCGCGCGTGCAGGCCGCGCGCGCCGTCGTCGACGAGTTCGCGCAGCGCGACACGCCGACGTACGGCATCAATACCGGCTTCGGCAGTTTTGCCGAGGTCAGGATTCCGCCGGAGTCGCTCTCGCAGCTGCAGCTGAATCTGCTGCGCAGCCATGCGGCCGGCGTTGGCGAGCCGTTGCCGGTGCCGGTCGTGCGCGCGATAATCGCGCTGCGCGCCAACGTGCTGGC
This sequence comes from Vicinamibacterales bacterium, assembly GCA_036521515.1. Lineage (GTDB taxonomy): Bacteria > Acidobacteriota > Vicinamibacteria > Vicinamibacterales > UBA2999 > Gp6-AA40. The sequence goes on along the minus strand of DATDHP010000238.1, from coordinate 10,871 downwards.
CAAGGGCTTCTCCGGAATCCGCGTCGAGACGCTCGAGCTGCTCCTCGCGTTCCTCAACCGCCGCGTCCATCCCGTGGTCCCGTCGCGCGGCTCGGTGGGAGCAAGCGGCGATCTCGCGCCGCTGGCGCACCTCGCGCTCGCCCTCGTCGGCGAGGGCGAGGTCTGGCACGAGTCGGCGCGCGAGCCGGCCGCGGCAGCGCTGGCCCGCGCCGGCCTGACCCCGGTGAGGCTCGCGCCCAAGGAGGGGCTCGCGCTCATCAACGGCACCCAGGCGTCGGCCGCGCTCCTCGGCCTCGCCTTGGCCGGCGCGGAACAGCTGGCGAGGACGGCGGACATCGCCGCCGCCTTGAGTATCGACGGGCTTCAAGGCTCGACCAGGCCGTTCGATCCGCGGATTCACGCCGCGCGCGGGTTCGAAGGTCAGGCGAAGGCCGCCGCGAATCTCCGGGCGCTGCTCGAGGGCAGCGGCATCAACGCCGCGCACGCCAACTGCGGCCGTGTCCAGGATGCGTACTCGATGCGCTGCGCGCCGCAAGTGCACGGCGCCGCGCGCGAGGCGTTCGCGTTCGGCCATCGCGTGTTCCAGGTCGAGGCCAATGCGGCGACGGACAACCCGATGGTCTTCGCCGAGGCTCGCGAAATCGTCTCGGGAGGCAACTTTCACGGCGCGCCGGTCGCGATCGCGGCGGACCTGCTGTGTGTCGGGCTGGCGCAGCTCGCGACGATCAGCGAGCGCCGCTCCGAACGGCTGGTCAACCCGACGCTCAGCGGGCTGCCGGCATTCCTCACGCGCCACGGCGGACTGCAGTCAGGCCTCATGATGGCGCAGGTGACCGCGGCGGCGCTCGCCTCCGAGCTGAAGACGGTCGCGCACCCGGCCAGCGTCGACACGATCCCGACGTCGGCGAACAAGGAAGACCACGTGAGCATGAGCATGGCCGCCGCCCTGAAGGCGGTGCGCGCGCTCGAGCTCGCGCGCAGCGTCATTGCCATCGAGCTGCTCTGCGCCTGTCAGGCGCTCGACCTACTCGCGCCGCTCACGACGTCGGTGCCGCTGGCGCGCGTGCATCGGCGAGTGCGCGCGCGCGTGCCGACACTCGAACACGACCGTCCGCCGTCGCGCGATGTCGCGGAGATTACAGAACTGATCGTGGCCGGCCACATCGAACGCGCATGCGCGATGAAAGTCAACTAAAACGTTTTCTGAAAAACATTTGACAACGGCGCGACGCACTCTTAACTTCTGATCTTCGCGTTCGGGTCCTGCCTTCCACCTGATGCCTCTGTATGACCACGAGCACGCGCATCATCCGGTCGCCGCGCGGCACGGCCCTGTCGTGCAAGGGCTGGCCTCAGGAGGCGGCGCTGCGCATGCTGATGAACAACCTCGACCCCGACGTGGCTGAACGGCCCGACGATCTCGTCGTCTATGGCGGGTCGGGCAAGGCGGCGCGCAACTGGCAGGCCTACGAGACGATCGTGGCCGCGCTCCGCGATCTCGAGCTCGACGAGACGCTGCTCGTCCAGTCGGGGAAACCCGTGGGGGTCTTCCAGACTCATCCCGGGGCGCCACGCGTGCTCATCGCGAACTCGCTGCTCGTGCCGGCGTGGGCCACCTGGGAGACCTTCCGCGACCTCGAGGATCGCGGCCTCACGATGTACGGCCAGATGACGGCCGGCAGCTGGATCTATATCGGCTCGCAGGGGATTGTCCAGGGCACCTACGAGACGTTTGCCGCGGCGGCACGGCGCCATTTCGGTGGATCGCTCGCCGGCCGGCTCGTCGTCACGGCTGGCCTCGGCGGCATGGGTGGGGCCCAGCCGCTGGCGGCGACGATGAACGGTGCGGCCGCGCTGGTGATCGAGGTCGACCCGCAGCGTATTCAGCGTCGGCTGGCCACGCGCTACGTCGACCAGGCGACCGCGAGCCTCGACGAGGCGTTGCGCGCCGTCGCGTCGTGGCAAGGCGATCGCGTTGCACGATCAATCGCCCTCGAGGGCAACGCGGCAGACGTCCTGCCGGAGCTGGTGCGCCGTGGCGTCGTACCGGATGTGCTCACCGATCAAACGTCGGCGCACGATGCGCTCAACGGATACGTGCCGCACGGCATGTCACTTGCTGAAGCCGTGATGCTCCGAGAACGTCAGCCACGTACGTATATCGATCGATCGATGGCGTCGATGGCACGCCACGTGGAAGCGATGCTGACCCTTCAGCGGCGTGGGGCGATCGCCTTCGATTACGGCAATAACATTCGTGCGCAAGCACGGCGTGCCGGCATTGAAAACGCGTTTGACATTCCGGGCTTCGTGCCGGAATATGTGCGACCTCTCTTCTGCGAGGGCAAGGGACCGTTCAGGTGGGCCGCCCTTTCCGGAGATCCCGACGATATCCGAGTTACCGATGAAGCGGCGCTCGACATGTTCGCCGACGACGAGGCCCTCGGGCGGTGGATTCGCCTCGCGCGCGAACGCGTCGCGTTCCAGGGATTGCCGGCGCGCATCTGCTGGCTCGGCTACGGCGAGCGCGCGCGGTTTGGATTGAAGATCAACGAGCTGGTCCGGGAGAAACGCGTGAAGGCGCCCATCGTCATCGGTCGCGATCACCTCGATGCCGGCTCGGTCGCGTCACCCAACCGGGAGACCGAGGCCATGCGCGACGGCAGCGACGCGATCGCAGACTGGCCGATCCTCAACGCGCTGTTGAATGCCTCGGCAGGTGCGACGTGGGTCTCCGTGCACCATGGCGGAGGCGTGGGGATCGGGTACTCGATCCACGCAGGGATGGTCATCGTGGCGGATGGAACGCGCGAGGCCGACGACAAGCTCGAGCGTGTGCTGACCGCGGACCCCGGAATCGGGGTGGCGCGTCATGTCGACGCCGGCTATCCGGAGGCCATCGCAACGGCGGAGTCCCGCGGGGTCCGTATTCCCATGCGGGAGCAACATTAAGTCGGCGGGTCCGACGCGGCCTGCCCTCACGAGAAATAGCGGGGTATAGCGGAATGACCGGTCCACAGGTTGGGTTCGAACGCAGGGTGCAAAGCGCCCTCGATGCCTCACCATCGAGAATCCCGGTCATCCTTGGAGGGTGCGGTTCCGGCCGCACGTGGCTGCTCCAGCGGCTGCGTGAGCGCGGAGCGGTTCGCGGGGCGGCACAGTACGTCGACATCGAACGATGTGCTACCACTCCCGAACGTTTTCTCCAAGCGGTTACCTCCTCGTCTCCTTTCCCGTGGCACGGGGCCGAACGTGCTCCGGCGACCGCGCGCGAGGCATTCGAAGCGTTGCTCGCCTTCTTCGACACGGCACGCGCGCCGGGCGGCGAGCCATGCACGTTTCTCCTCGACGAGGTGCTCGAACTGCGCACGTTCGAGAGCTTCCCGGGCCTGCGCCGTGTGCTGCGCGACCTGCTCGTGGCACTGACCGGCAGCGCGAACCGTTTCGTGTTGACGACGCGCTACGTGGCGCGCGCGCATCGACTGCTGCGCGACGCGACGTCACGCTTCGAAGTGATGCACGTCCCGGCGCTCGCCTCGACGGATGTCATCGATCTGCTCGCCCCCACGTTCAACGGCTACGAGCAGATGCCGACCGACGATCGCGACTATCTCGGCCGCGCCGTCCAGGCGCTCACTGACGGGCGCCCGGCGTACGTCCGCGCAATCGGGGACACGATGGCCCACATGGGCCGCGGCGCCGACTCGATCAGCGCGCTCACCGCGCTGCTCTCGTCGGAAGGCGCCCTGAACCACTGGTGCCGGTTCTGCTACGAGCTTCGCCTCCACAGGGCGCGCGGCTACGGCGCCCTCAAGGCCATCCTCGACATCCTTGCCGAGGCAGAGCCGCTGACATTGACCGAGATCTCCCAGCGCCTGCACCGCACGCCCGGCTCGACGAAAGACTATCTGTCGTGGCTGGAGGACGTGGACCTCGTCACCTCGCGCCAGAAGCGCTACAGCTTCATCGACCCACTGCTTCGCCTGTGGGTGCGTCTGCACTGCAGGCCGGTGCCGCCCGCGGACGACGAGGTCGCGGGGGAGGTCCAGCGCTACGCCCTGACGCGCGTGCCCCAGCCGGAACCCGCACCGGCACTGGCCTACGCCGGCGTCGAGGTGTCGCCGGACGAACGCAAAAGCTGGGGGATCATCGAAATCGATTAGCGATTGGTGATTCGTGATTGGCGATTCAATCACGATTCACGAATCACCAATCACGAATCGAGGCGGGCGAGAGCGAGCCGGGCAGCCTCCTGTTCCGCCTCCTTCTTCGCCTTGCCCGTCGCGCTTCCAAGCGCCTCGCCCGCAACGACCACCTCGACGCTGAACACTTTCCGATGATCGGGCCCCGCTTCGCCGGACAGCCGGTACTCCGGCAGCGGCCGGCCGAGCGCCTGCAGCCGCTCCTGCAGCGCCGACTTGTAGTCCTGCCCCACGAAGTTCTGTATCCCGCCCTGGTCGAGCGCGTCCTTCAGCTCTCGCTCGAGGAAGCGCGCCGCCGCCTCGAGCCCGCCGTCGAGATAAATCGCGGCAATCAGCGCTTCGTAGCCGTCGGCGAGCAGCGCCTGCTTGAACCGCCCGCCGGTCTTCTCCTCGCCGCGGCCCAGGATCAGGTGATCGCCGAGCCGCAGCTGCTCGGCGTGGCGCGCGAGCGACTGCGTCGAGACGACTTGCGCTTTGATCTTCGACTTCTGTCCTTCGGTGTAGGAGGGATACTGTTCGAACAGCGCGTGCGCCACCACCAGCCCGAGCACGGCGTCGCCGAGGAACTCGAGCGACTCGTTATCCGCCACGCCGCCCGATGCATCTTCCGCGGCGCGCGACTTGTGCGTCAGCGCATGTTCCAGCAGACCGCGATCCCGGAAGCGGTAGTCGATGCGCGCCTGGAGCTCGTCGAACTCGTCGCGGATGCGGATCACGCGCGTGCCCACGTCCTCGCGGTGGCTCTCGATGATGCGCCGGGCCGCCTCCGCATCCTCCTCGGCGACGGCAATGCGCACCGGCCCCAGCGCGTTGACCGCCATCGGCCAGATCGCTTGCGTATGCCCCGTCACGCGGAAGCTGTCGATGCCGTGGCTGTCGAGCAGCGCGACGACGACGCACGCCTCGATGTCCGACGACGTGTCGAAGACGATGACCGGCGACATCAATGACACGATACCCCGACGTCCTCGACCTTGAGCAGCAGCATCGTCATGTCGTCCTGCTGGGCAGCTGACCCGACGAAGCCGTTCACCTCCCTCAGGATACGCTCGCGCAGCTCTTCGAAGGGCAGGTGGGCCTGCTGCTGGATCAAGGCGCCCAGGCGCTGCTCGCCGAAACATTCGCCCGCGGGGTTCATCGCCTCGGTGATGCCGTCCGTGAAGAGCACGAGCAGGTCGCCGCGGCCGAGCGGGACCGTGACCTCCTCCAGCAGCCTCGTGAACATTTCGCCGTTGTCGATCTGGAGCCCGAGCACCAGGCCGTCCGGCGCAAGGATCTGGACCTGCGGCGAGGGCGCATAGGGTCCCGGCATGTAAATGAGCGGGCAATGCCCGGCGCGCGCGTAGGTCAGCGTCCGCGCCTTGAGGTCGACCACGGCGTAGGTGATCGTGATGAAGCTGCTCTTGGCGAGGTGCCGTGACAGAATCCGATCGGCGGCGATGAGCAACGCGCGCGGCGAGCGGTGAAGCTGGCTGAGCGAGAACATCACGCCCTTCAGCTCGGCCATGTAAAGCGCAGCGGAGGTGCCCTTTCCCGCCACATCGGCGATCAGGAGCCCGAGGCTATGCTCGTCGAGCGGCAGAAAATCGTAGTAGTCCCCGCCCACTTCCCGCGCGGGCTCGCAGTGGCCCGTGAGGGCCAGGCCCGGCATGCGCAGCGGTCCCTGCGGAAGCAGCGACATCTGGATCTCGCGGGCGATCTTCAGCTCCTGTTCGAGCCGCTCCTTCTCCGCCTTCTGCTGGAGCAGGTCCTCGATGCTGGCCGTCATCGAGTTGAACGACTCGGCGAGGTCTCCAAGCTGGTCGCGCGTGCTGATGGGAATCTTGTGCGTGAAGTCTCCCATGCGGACGCGTTCGGTGCCGGTGAAGAGCTGATGGACCGATCCCGTGATCGAGCGGGCCAGGGCGAGTCCCGTGCCGAGGGCGACCACCTGGATCACCATGAACGACGCGGCGATGATCCCGAGCACCACCAGGAGTATCTGGTCGAAGCTGAAGCTGCGGACCGGCGTGAGGGAGGCCGTCGAGAACCGGTCGTACACGCCTGCGACGCTCGTCGAGATCGAAGCGGTGAGCGTGCCGGCGCTGCCGGTGTTCCAGTCACGATAATCGAGGAACGTGACCCAGGGGAGCGGCCGCTCGAGAAGCGAGGTGGCCGTGGCCGAGGACGCGCGCGGCGCGCCTTCCTCGCCGCCGAGCGAGCGCCCCTCGAGCGGGTGCACCGCGGCGTCGGTCGCGACCGCCGTGATCGCCCCCAGCTCGGTGCCCGTGTCGTCGCGCAACTGGTGAGCCAGGGCCATGGTCATCGGGACGTCCACGACCACCGCGTATCCAGGCATGGCATCGTCGGGCAGTGCGACAGCCCTCACAGCAAGCCGTGTGGTGCCCTCGCCTTCGGTGTAGACGATCAATCCTGCGTGCCCCGCGCAGGTCACCCACGATGGCAGCGTCGACGGGGGATCGAGATGCGCCCACGGGCCGGCGATCACCGGGCCGGCGATCGGACGTGCTGCGCCCCGCGCCCGCGCCGTCGCGGTATCGCACGTGCGATCCACTGCAATAGCGGCGTAGGAGGCAGCCGGGTACCGGGACGCCGCAGCGCCTTGCCTGCGCCGGAGAGTCTCGGCAAACGCGGCAGCGTCAGGGGCGCGCTGCGACTCGAGCGCCGCTGCCTGCGCGAGGAACTGCGCCTGATCCACGACGCCGCGCACGCGCACCTGCATGAGGTACGAGCTGAGGTTCAGCACGACGAGCACACCGCACAGGAGGAAGAAGGTGATGATGAGCAGCGCCGGGACGAACCCGATGAAGATATAGGAGAGCGTCAACCGGCGCCGCACGCGCCACAACAGGCGGCGCTTCGTGACGACGAAGAGGCGGTAGGCCAGGACTGCGGCGCCGGCAACCAGGGAGATGTCGCCGAGGGTGTCGAGTGCCTCGACGGACGCGGACGGCGGAGCCACGAGGCCGAGCGCGAGCGTGAGGCTCTTCACGACGGCGCCGATGAGCAGCGCGCGGCCGGCGAACGTGCCGGTCAGCCAGTTCCTGATCGCTGACACGTTTTGAGGATACCAGAGGGACGAGCTCCGGCCCCGTGCTTTGCGCCCGAGCCTGTGCCTTGAGCGCGGTGGCTGGTCAGAGTACGCTGAGAGGCAGAGTGAAACTTCGAGAGACCGCACGCTTCAGCACGATCTGCATCCACGCCGGCCAGGAGCCGGACCATTCGACTGGCGCCATCATCACCCCGATCTACCAGACGTCAACTTATGTGCAGGATGCACTCGGCGTACACAAGGGCTACGAGTACGCCCGCACACAGAACCCGACCCGCTCGGCGCTCGAGGCCAATCTCGCGGCGATCGAGAACGGCAAGGCGGCGTTCGCGTTCGCTTCGGGCATGGCGGCCACCGGCGCGGTGCTGACACTCCTGCAGTCCGGCGATCATGTCGTCGTCACCGACAACACCTACGGCGGGACCTACCGGCTGTTCGAGCGCGTGCTGAGGAAGTACCAGCTCGACTTCACCTACGTCGATACGTCCGACATCAGGCAGATCGAGTGCGCGATCAAGCCGACCACGAAGCTTCTGTTTCTCGAGACGCCGACCAACCCGGTGCTTCGGCTGACGGACCTGGCCGCAGCCAGTGCGGCCGCGCACGCGCGCGGCGTGGCGGTCGCCGTCGACAATACGTTTGCCAGCCCCTACGTGCAGCGGCCGATCGACTTTGGCGCCGACCTCGTGATTCACAGCACCACGAAGTTCCTGAACGGCCACTCCGACAGCGTGGGCGGTGTCGTGGTGGCGCTGCGAGACGACCACATCGAGTGGCTGCGGTTCGTACAGAACGCCGAGGGCGCGATTCTCGGGCCAATGGACGCGTGGCTGGTGCTGCGCGGCACCAAGACGCTGCCGATCCGCATGGAGCGCCACAACGAGAACGCGCAGGTGCTCGCCGCATATCTCGCCGGCCATCCCAAGGTCACGCGGGTGCACTACCCCGGACTGCCGGCGCACCCGCAGCACGAGCTCGCGAAACGACAGATGCGCGGATTCGGCGGCCTGATCTCGTTCGAGCTCGGAACGCTGGAGCGCGCGCGCACGCTGCTGAACAACGTCCGGCTCATGGCGCTCGCCGAGAGCCTCGGCGGCGTCGAAACGCTCATCAGCCACCCCGCCACCATGACGCACGCGTCGGTCCCGACCGAGCGCCGCCAGCAGATCGGGATCTCGGACGACTTGGTGCGCGTCTCGGTCGGCATCGAGGATGTCGACGACCTCGAGGAAGACCTGGCCCAGGCGCTTGATCGGGTCTAGCCGAACGCTAGACCCTTTGGCCTGAGCGCTCGCACCTGTATCCTGAGGACGGGAATTCTCATGGCCGAACTTCTCGATCTGCTGCTGCACGTCGACCGCCACCTGCTCGATCTGGTCGGGACCTATGGCGTCTGGATCTACGTCATCCTCTTCATAATCGTGTTTGCTGAGACGGGGCTCGTCGTCACGCCGTTTCTGCCTGGAGACTCGCTGCTCTTCGCGACCGGCGCCCTTGCCGCGACGGGTGCACTCGACATCCGGCTCGCCACGATACTGGTGGTGGTGGCGGCGATTGCGGGAGACGCCGCGAACTACGCTATTGGCCGTTCGGCCGGCGTGCGAATCATCCATCTGTCGCGGACCGACCGGCGCTGGGGCCGCTGGGTGAATCCGGCGTATGTCAGCCGGGCGCATGAGTTCTTCGAGCGACACGGCGGCAAGGCCATCGTGCTGGGCCGGTTCATGCCCATCGTGCGCACCTTCGTGCCGTTCGTCGCGGGCGTCGCGGAGATGTCCTATCCTGCGTTTGCGCTCTACAACGTGACCGGCGGGTTTGCGTGGGTGGGCATCTGCATCGGCGCGGGGTACCTGTTCGGGAACGTGCCGGTCGTCAAGGAGAACTTCTCCCTGGTGGCGATTGGCATCGTGATCGTGTCGTTGCTCCCGATGGTCTTCGAGTATCTGCGATACCGTCGCGAGTCGCCGCCGCCGGCGCGCCCGGCTTAAATTAATGTTCCGCGCTGGTGCTTTCCTTCAGCCATCGCAGGTAGGCCCGGGACCCGCCGGACGCCGGAAACACCAGGAACTCGGGCAACTCGTACGGATGCAGCTCATGCAACCGATCCTCGAGGGCGGCGACGCGTTCCGCGGCGGTCTTGATGATGAGCTGCTGCTCGCGATCCTGTTCCACGTTGCCCTTCCACCGGTAGATTGAGACCATAGGCGGCAGCACGTTCACGCACGCGGCGAGGCGCTCCGCGACCAGCGTGTGCGCGAGCGCTGACGCGTCCGCATCGGCGCCGAGCGTCGTCAGGACGATGACTGCATGGAAATCTGTTGCTGAGCTCACGTTTTTCGCTTGTACTTTTGATCGCCGGTGCACTATTTAAGGGGGCGCGCCCCGAAATGGGGCTTGTACACCCGATCGAAAGGCGTTATTCTCGCACGACGTCATGAAAACGCGCCGCCCGGTCCAGGACACGAGCACGTCGGCCCCGCGCCAGCGGCGCCGTGCCGTTCAGTACCTGCTCGTGTTCGTGGGGTGCGTATTGGCGGTCGATGCGCTCGTGGGCGAGAAGGGGCTGCTCGCGATGATGAAGGCGCGGCAGCAGTACCAGGCGCTCGAGCAGTCGCTACACAGCGCCAGGTCGGAGAACGCGCGCCTGCGGGAGGAGGCGCGGCGCCTCCGCGAGGATCCGTCCGCCATCGAAGACCTCGCCCGCCGTGAGCTCGGCCTGATCCGTCCGGGCGAAAAGCTCTTCATCGTCCGGGACGCGCGGCCCGTCCGGGATTGACCCCGGTCTACAACCGGAGGGTGTCCGTCAGGTTTTCTTCCGACCTCAACGGTTTCGCGCGTCCTCGGGTCCAGCACGATTCGGCGCTGATCGCGCTGCTTCGCCGCGAGCGCGCGAACGTGGGCCGGGATCACCATCTCGCTGCTCATCCTTGCGGATACGCCGAGGACTGGCCGCTCCCACCGTGAAATCCCCGTGGATCGCGACCATCGCGTATAGCGCCGACTTTCTTGACCGTGAGGGTCTGAACCTGCGCACCGCAGACCGGTGACTCAACGATCGCCGTCAGAGGCGAGATGACGCGGCCCTTTACGACCTCGTCCGCGCGTGCTACATTGATAGTTCTCGACGGGCCGCACGCCCGTTTCTCTCAGTCATGACGCGGGGTGGAGCAGTCCGGTAGCTCGTTGGGCTCATAACCCAAAGGTCGGGGGTTCAAATCCCCCCCCCGCAACCACTTTTCGAACGTCCCGGGGACAAAACGGGGACAATCGGTCGAAGAAACGACGGCGATCAGGTTCTCGCCGCGAGGCGAAAGGTCGATCAGCTTCCCGATGCGAGGCGAAGCGGTCGGCCTTTGTTGTTCCAGCTCACTTCCAATCCTCTCCTGAGTTCCTCGTCCGTCACGTTCAGGTACCGCTGCGTCTGTTGAATGCTCGCGTGTCCGAGCATCAAGCTGAATGATCCGGATGTCGACGCCGTCCGCGAGCAATCGACACGCGCCCTCGTGACGTCCCGCTCGACCCTGAATCCGGTCCCTCCTGGGGCGTTTTCGAGGATGTTCACCCTGCAACACGGCGTTCCCGCATTCCGGCGTGCGGGCGGCCTCCTGGCCGTCTGG
>DATDHP010000237.1:0-5377 GCA_036521515.1 Vicinamibacterales bacterium | reverse complement strand
ACGGGCGGCGAGGCGGGCAACGTCCCGATGTAGGCCCACAGATCGGCAAGCTGCGCGTCCGACATCACCTTTGCCGAATACGGCGGCATGCGCAGCGGACGCCGGATGAACGCGATGAACGCGGGCAGCGGCTGGCGTCGTGGGACGAGACGTGGGCCATTCCCGCTGCCGTGACCGGCATACCCGTGGCAGGCATAGCAGCTATAGGTCTGGAACAGCGCCTTGCCGTTCTCCGCGCTTTGCGCGCCGGCAACGGTGGCCGACAGCACGAAGGCCGCCAGCGCCATCAGTGACACACGGACCATGTCAACTCCCAACTCCCAACTCCCAATCTCCAACTCACTTTCCAACTCTGCTGTGGCTTCCGGCTTCAGCCGGAAGTCGGGAGTTGGGAGTTGAATTCACCTGGGTTGCGTGACGACGTCGATGAGTGCCGGCTCGCCGCGCCTCACCCGCTCCAGTCCCCTGGCAATTGCGGGCGCCAGGTCCGCCGGGCGCTCGATCGGTCCCTCGCCGTACATGCCGTATGCCTGCGCCAGCTTTGCGTAATCGATGTTCGGGTCGTCGAGCCGCGTGCCGATGTGCGCGCGATCGGCGCCGCGATTGCGCTCGCCGGCCATCTGCTGCACGAACATCACTTCCTGGTGATAGGCCCGGTTGTTGTGCATCAGGGTGAGCAGCGGGATGCGGTGGTGCGTCGCCGTCCAGAGCACGGCGGGCACGTAGTTCAGATCGCCGTCGGTCTGGATGTTGATCGACAACCGGCCATGCTTCCTGTTGGCGAGCGCGGCGCCCACGGCCGCGGGCGCGCCGTAGCCCATGCCGCCGGCGCCCTGGCCGCCGATGTAGCGATAGTGCTTGTCGATGTTCCAGAGCCGGCCGGGCCACCCGCTGATGAACCCCTGCCACGACACGAGCGACCAGTCGTCGTTCCTGATCTGCGCCCACAGCTCGGCGGACAGCCGCGCGAGGCTGATGGGGCTCGCGTCCCAACCGTGGGCGGCCGCCTCGATCGTCTCGCGCCGCGCCTGCTCGTGCGCCGCGGCGATCTTCGCGCCGCGCTCCTGAAACGCCCGCCGCCGATCCGGCGTCATCTGCCGCTTGATCTCGTCGATGAGCAGCGGAAGCGTGGCTTCGGCGTCGCCGCCGATCGCCACGTCCGCGTTCGGCATGTGCTGGAAGTCCTGGATGTTGCTCTTGATGAAGAGATCGAGCGCCGTGATGGTGATGATCTTCGCGCGCGGGTTGGCTGGCGCGGCGACCCCTTGCACCTCGAGGTTCAGGATGACGTCCGGCTGCCCCACAGGCCCGCCCGCCAGCGGATGACGCGAGGGAATGTTCACGCGCTCGTTGCCGCCCTGGACCGGCGCCTGCAGCAGCTCCGCGAGCTCCACGATGAGCGTCAGCCCGTTCGGCGTGCGCGCCCCGCGCTGCGTGACGATGAGGGGATTCTCGGCGTTGACGAGCAGGCGCGCGGCCTCTTTCACCGCGCCGGGATCGCCCACCGGCGGCGAGGTCATCGTCAGCCTGGGGATCGGGATGGTGCCTTCCGGCAACGCCTTCTTCTGCAGCTCCGAATCGACCACGAGCACGACGGGGCCCATCGGCGGCGTCATCGCAATCTTGTAGGCCCTGACCGCCGACTCGGCGAAGTGGCCCAGCGATCCCGGATCGTCGTCCCACTTGATGTAATCGCGGACCAGCGCCGCCATGTCCTGGGCGGCGTGGTACCACTGCACGCCGTTTGGCCGTCCCGCGGCGTCGCGATGGTTGCCGACGATGATGTAGATCGGCACGCGGTCGGCATAGGCGTTGTAAATCGCCATCGCGGCGTGCTGCAACCCCACCGTGCCGTGGAGGAGCGCGGCGATTGGCTTGCCCTCGATTTTTGCGAACCCGTGCGCCATCGCCACCGCCGATTCCTCATGGCAGCAGGTCAGCAGCTCCGGCCGTTCGTTGGCGCCGTAGTTGATCAGCGATTCATGGAGACCCTCGAAGGTCGAGCCGGGGTTGGTGGTCACGAACTCGAGGCCCAGGGCCTTGATCACGTCCACCATGAAATCCGACCCGGGGTGCTCGATCACCCGCGCGGCCGGCGGGGTCGGGGCGGCGGGCGCGGCGGGCGGTGCAGGTGCGCCCTGCTGTGCTTCGCTCGCGGCGCCGGTCGCCACGAACGCCGCGGCGCCGGCGGCGGCCCCTTTCAGAAAGTCACGGCGATCGACGGGAGCGCGGTCGGACATGTGTGACTCCACATCCGTGATTGGTTCAAAGCGATGTACGCGCGAGAGTTATACGCCATTCGCCGCGTTTTCGCCAGCACGAACCACAGAGTCACAGAGACACAGAGCACTCAAAAAACTGGGAACTTGGCTGGCGTTGGTTGGAGAATGAAGGTACTCGCTACTCCCGCTATGCCAAGGCGACGTTTCGCAAGGATCGGCGGCTGAACATCCGGCTGTCGAGCAAGGACCTGGAGGCGATTCAGAAGCGCGCGCTTGCTGAGGGGCTGCCGTACCAGACACTGATCTCGAGCCTGCCGCACAACTACGCGTTCGGCCGCCTCAAAGACGTGTAACGGGAACGGGGCTGCACGCGCGATGACGATCCTCAAAGACGATCAGGATAGAGCCGACCCGGACGTCACCGGTCTCCTGGTCAAATGGCGGCAGGGTGACAAGGCGGCACTCGACGCGCTGATTCCCCTGGTCTATCGGGAACTGCGGCGGGTTGCCGCGGCCCGCCTGCGAGGGGAGCGCGCCGGCTGCTCGCTCCAGACAACGGCGCTCGTTCATGAAACGTACCTGCGCCTCGTCGATCTCCACCGGCTGACGCTCGAGAATCGCACGCATTTCCTCGCAATTGCCGCGCGCCTGATGCGTCAGATCCTGGTCGATCAGGCCCGACGAGCACAGGCCGACAAGCGAGGTGGCGGCCTGACGATGGTTACCCTCGAGGCGGCGTCGCCGGCCTCTGCACCGAACATCGTCGACGTACTGGCGCTCGATCACGCGCTCGAGGAGCTGGCGTCGATGGACGAGCGGCTGTGTCGTGTCGTCGAGCTCAAGTTCTTCGCGGGGCTTACCATCGACGAGACTGCCGAAGCGCTCGACGTCTCCCGCGCCACCGTCGAACGCGACTGGGCTGCCGCGAAGGCCTGGCTTTATGACCGGATGACGCCCTCTGCCCCCTAGTCGGAAGTCGGTCGTTTCGCAACCACACGACCCCTCGCGCACGCCGTTCGGCTCACGCCGTCGCCACCTGGCCCCAGGCATGAGGGAGTCTTGTGTCGTTCTGCGCTTCAAGGGGACGAGATGTGTCTTCGTGGCCGCCTGTTGATCGTGCTGACGCTTCTGGCGGGGGGCACCACGCCCACGCTGCAGTACGACAGCCCGAGCGGTTTCAGCCCGGGCAACGGGACCGCAGAGACGTGGATAGCGAACAGCCTTGACGGGGTCATCCACGTGTATCCCTTCCGGCCATTTCACGGCGATCTTGCTGGTGAATTCCAGCGCACGCTCTTTCGCGACTGGATTTCGGCGCCCTACCGCGAGGACAAACGGTTAGACCAGCCGACTTTCAGTCCGCTGAACGTGAAAGGGGCAGAGTCGGCGCTTACGGCCTCATTCAAGAACTTCAACGGAGGAGTGCCGCGTGAGCATCTTCGAGTTGCCGTTCTTGCCTCGGGACGGGTTGCTCTGGTGGATATCAGCGCCAACAGTCCACAGGCGTTCGAACGCAACCGCCCAAGTTTCTCCAGACTGCTGAACTCGCTCCATGTCGTGGAGAGCGACGCGTCCGCGACGCGGGTTCCGCGCCGGTGACGACAAGTGCGGAATTCACTTCGTCACGGCGACGTGATGGCTCGGCCGGTCCCTCGTTGGATTTGGGATAGAATCGCGCTCCTCAGTCATCAGAGGCCATGATCTCCCTGCGTCCCGGCGAGTGGCGGCGCGTTCGAGACGTCTTCGATCGAGCCCTTGCGACGCCTGCTGGGGATCGCGTGCAGTTCGTGGCAGACGCCTGTCTCGACGATGAGGTGTTCCACGGCCAGGTCGCGACGCTGCTCGACGCGCACGAACGCGCTGATGATTTTCTCGAAACGGGGTGCGTCGCGACTGTCGCGGGTTGGACGGACGAGGACCTGACAGGCGCGCAATTCGGTCCGTACCGCCTGGAATCCCGCATCGGCGGGGGCGGCATGGGTGAGGTCTACCGTGCGCGCGACACCCGACTGGGGCGGACTGTCGCGATCAAGGTGCTTCTGTCACACGTCGCCGCCGACGGGCCCGCGGGGGAGCGTTTCGAGCGGGAAGCGCGCGTCGTCGCCGGCCTGAATCACCCGCACATCTGCACGCTCCACGACATCGGCACTTACCAGGCCCCGGCAGGCCAGGTGCCGGTGCCGTACCTCGTCATGGAGTTTCTGAACGGCGAGACGCTCGCGGACAGGCTCGCGCAGGGGCCGCTTGCGGTCGAAGAGGCGCTCAACTGCGCCATTCAGATCGCGTCTGCACTCGACACGGCGCATCGAGCCGCGATCGTCCACCGCGATCTCAAACCGCGCAACGTCATGCTGACGTCCGCCGGCGCAAAGCTGCTCGACTTCGGCCTTGCCAAGGCGACCGCGGCGCCGGCACTGGGGGCACTGCCGCCCGACTCCGAGTTGACGACGCCCGGCACGATCGTCGGCACGGTGTCCTACATGGCCCCCGAGCAGCTCGAGGGTCTGCCAACGGACGCGCGCACGGATCTGTTTGCCTTCGGCTGCGTGCTCTACGAGATGCTCAGTGGGAAGAAAGCTTTCGAAGGGCGAAGCGGCGCGAGCCTGATGAGTGCCATCATGGCGCAGCAGCCGAGACCGCTTCGCGAGCTCGTCCCGTCGCTGCCGAACGGCGTCGAAGAGATCATCAGACGATGCGTGGCCAAGAGTCCTGACGATCGATGGCAGTCGGCAACCGATCTCCTCGAGGAGCTGAGACGCATTGCCGGTGTCGTCCGTTCCGCACGGGAGTCGGGCGGCTTCCGCAGGGTCATCTCGGGACACCGCGTGGCTGCCATCAGCGTCCTCGTCGCACTGGCGCTGGCCGCGGGTGCCGCGGTATTCCTGTCGGCGCCGACACGACCCTCCGTCTCACCCGCACCAGCAGCGATGGTTCAACTGGCGGTTCTCCCGCTCCGCATGGTCGGAGACGCGATCGGCGGCGACGAGTATCTCGGCGTTGGCATCGCGGACTCGATCATCACCAGGCTCGCCGCCATTCGCCAGATCGGACTGCGCCCGACCGCGGCAGTCCTGGGCTACGCCGAGATGCCCGCGGACACGGCCACCGTCGCCAAAGCGCTCACCGTCGGGCACGTGCTGTTCGGCACCATCCAG
>DATDHP010000236.1:0-4203 GCA_036521515.1 Vicinamibacterales bacterium | reverse complement strand
GATCTCGGCTTCAGCGTCGGCAACGTGGCGATGCAGCTGCGCGGCATGGTCGAGGGGATCGTGCCCACCAAGCTGCGCGACGGCGACCGCGAGCACGACATCCGCGTGCGTCTCGCGCCGGACTTCCGCAACGACCCCGCGGCAATCCTGCGCACACCGCTGTACTCGGCCGCCGGGTCGGCCGTGCGCGCGGGCGACGTCGTCTCGTTCGCGCCGGCCGTTGGACCGAGCAACATCGACCGCGAGCAGCGGCGCCGGCAGGCCAAGATTGGCGTCGATCTGGCTGAGGGCTACGCGCTCGGACAGATCACGGGCGAGGTCGAGAAGGTCATGGCCGGCGTGCAGATGCCCGCCAACGTCGAATGGGGCTTCGCCGGCGACGTCGAGATGATGCAGGAGTCGGCCGCGGCGATGGGCCTGGCGCTCATCCTGGCGGTCGCCTTCATCTACATCGTGCTCGCCTCGCAGTTCGAGTCGTTCCTCGAGCCGTTCATCATCATGTTGTCGCTGCCGCTCGCCATGGTGGGCGCTCTGCTCCTTCTGCTGATCACGGGGAACAACATCGGGATGCCCGCGATGATCGGCGTGGTCATGTTGATGGGCCTCGTCACGAAGAACGCGATCCTGCTCGTGGATTACACGAACCAGCTGCGCGGCGAGGGGCTCGACACGAAGGACGCGCTGCTCAAAGCAGGTCCAGTGCGGCTGCGGCCCATCGTGATGACCACGGTGGCGATGGTGCTCGGCATGACGCCCTCCGCCTTCGGCGGCGGCGACGGCAGCGAGTTCCGCGCGCCGATCTCCATCGCGACGATCGGCGGGCTGATCACCTCGACGCTCCTGACGCTGGTCGTCGTTCCGGTGGCGTACATGCTGCTCGACCGCGCGGTCGTCTGGCTGAAGGCGTTCCGCAGGGCGCCGCTGCCGCCCGCCCTGCGTGCGGCCGTGCGCGTCACGACGGTGCTGATCGTGCTCGCCCTGCTCGGCGCGTTCGCGTCGGTCGCGACGGCGTTCGGACAGACGCCCTCGCCCGTGGCGGGCCCGCTCACCATCGATCGCGCGCTCGAACTGGCGATGACGCGAAACGAGGGGCTCAAGGTCACGCAGGAGCAGCTCCGCCAGAGCCAGGCGGCGGTCGCCGAGGCCAAGGCGGCGTTCCTGCCGCAGGTGAACCTGAACTTTCTCTACACGCCGGCGCAGGCGTCGCCGCTGCTCCGGATCCCCGCCGGTGTGTTCGGGCCCGGCGAACAGACGTTCCGCGCGAACTTCACGCGCGAGAACGTCATGCGCGTCGACATCGCGCAGCCCCTGTATACCGGCGGCCGCCTCGAGCACGCCTACGGCGCGCAAGCCGCGACCCGCGAGTCGAGCCGCCTCGACGTCGAGCGGGCGCGACAGGCACTGACGCTGCGCGTGTACGAGACGTTCTATGCGGCGCTGATGAACGACCAGGGCATCCGCGTCGCCGACGAAGGCGTGAGTATTTCGCAGCGTCATCTCGAGCTGGCGCAGGCGCGCTTCCAGGCGGGCTCGGCGGCGCGGCTCGACGTCCTGCGCGCGGAAGTGGAGCTCGCCAACGCGCGCGCGAAGCTCATTCGCGCTCGCAGCGCGTCGGAAGTGTCGTACCAGGCGCTGCGAACGGTCCTGTCGCTCCCCCAGCACGAGCCGCTGCACCTGGCGGGCACGCTCGAAGAGGTGCCGACCCTGCCGGCCGCCCCGGCGCTGCAGACGGCGATGCTCGGGCGCGCAGACATCCGGTCTTTCGGTCAGCAACGCGAGGCGGCGCAGCGCCAGGTGTCGCTCGCCAACGCAGAGCTGAAGCCGACGGTGGCCTTCGGCGGCAGCTTCCAGTACCAGGAGGACGGCGTCTCGAACCTGCTGCGCAACGACAACCGCAGCTACCAGTTCGGGCTGGCGATCAGCGTGCCGCTGCTCAGCGCGCCGACCGCAGCGGCCCGCCGCGGCGCCGCCGCCGCACGCGTACGCCAGGCCGAGCATGGCGCCAACGCCGCGCTCGACGGCGCGCGCCTCGAGCTCTCCTCCGCGTCCACCCAGTTCGACGCGGCGCGCGAGATCGTGTCGACGCAGCAGAAGGCGGTGGAGCTCGCTCGCGAGAGCCTGACGATCGCCGAGGTGTCCTACGAGAACGGCGTCATCACGTCCACCGAGCTCAACGACGCGCGGCTGTCGCTGCTCGAGACCGAATGGGAGATGACACAGGCCAAGTACGCGCAAATCGTCGCCGCCGCGCGCACGCGCTACGCGGCCGGCCTGTAATTCGCGCCGACAGCCACTCCCACGAACCACAGAGACGCGGAGACACAGAGACTCAAAAACGATACTTTAGGGCCGTGTCTGGTCTGGTCGAAAAGGAACCGTTAACAACCTCTGCGTCTCTGAGCCTCTGTGGTTCGTCTCATGCCTGATCTGTGCGAGCTGGTGCGCGGCGCCACGTTTGACGACTTCCTCTTCACTCCCCAATACAGCGTCGTCGAGCGCCGGGACCCGGCGGCTATCGACCTCACCTCGCGCGTCGCCGAGCACCTGACGCTCAAGCGGCCGATCGTCTCGGCCAACATGGACACGGTCACGCGGTCCGAAATGGCGATCGCCGTCGCCGAGGAGGGCGGGATCGGGATCATCGATCGCGGCTTCCGCAGCGGCGAGATCGAGCCCCAGGTCCGCGAGGTGTCGATCGTCAAGCGCAAGCAGCACGGCATCATCAACGATCCCTACACCGTCTCACCGTCAGCGAGCCTGGCCGAGGCCGCGGCGCAGATGCGGCGCACGGGCGTGGGCACGCTGGTGGTGGTGGGCGGCGATCGCACGGTCCAGGGTCTGCTGACGACACGCGACCTGCGCTTTGCGGACACCGGAACGGGCACCGTGGCGTCCCGGATGACGCCGCGCGAGCGCCTGATCACGCACAACGGGATTCCCCACCCGAGCGCGGCCGAAGAGCTGATGCGCACGCACAAGGTCAAGAAGCTGCCGCTCGTGGCCAACGACGGATCGCTGCTCGGCCTGATTACCGCGCGGGATCTCCTGAAGCAGCGGCAGCTTCCCTTCGCGACGCGCGACGAGCAGGGACGGCTCCGCGTCGGGGCGGCCATCGGGGCGAAGGGAGATTATCTCGAGCGGGCGGCGGAACTGATCCGCGCCGCGGTCGACGTCATCGTCATCGACATCGCGCACGGCCATTCGGCCGTGATGGCGCGAGCCATCGAGGCGTTCCGGAAGCGCTTCGCCGACATGGAGCTGGTCGCCGGCAACGTGGCCACCGCCGCCGGGGTCCGCTTCCTCGCCGAGCGCGGCGTCAACGGCATCAAGGTCGGCATCGGGCCGGGAGGGGGATGCACGACGCGGCTCAATACGAACTTCGGCGTGCCGCAGGTACAGGCGCTCGTCGAGTCGTGGAGCGCGGTCGCCGGCAAGGTTCCGCTCATCGCCGACGGCGGCGTCAAGCGCCATGGCGCCTTCGTCCAGGCGCTGCTCTTCGGCGGCGACACGGTGATGCTCGGCAGCGCGTTCGCCGGCACCACCGAAACGCCGGGCGACGTCGTGCAGAAACCGGTGGTCGTGCCCGAGTCGAACAAGACCGTCCGGGTGCCTTTCAAGGTGTTTCGAGGCATGGCCTCGCTCCAGGCGATCGTCGATCGCCTCGACGTCGAGGACGCCGATGCCGCGGACGTCGAAGCGCTCGGCGCCGAGGGCATGGAGATCAGCGTGCCGGCGCGCGGCTCGGTGCGCCCGATCGTGCGCGACATGCTGAAACATCTCTGCTCCGCCATCAGCTACGGCGGCGCGAGCAGCCTGTCGGAGCTGCAGGAGAAGTTCCGGGCCGACCCGCAGCGCTACGTGATTCGCTTGACCGAGCCGTCGCGGCGCGAGTCGTTCGACCGCTAGATCACGAACGAACCACAGAGACACAAAGGCACAGAGGCATCCCTGCGTCGATGTAGAGGCGGACCTTCAGGTCCGCCTTCGCCAGGCCGACCTGAAGGTCGCCTCTACGAATACCAAGTCTCTGTAGCTCGCCTCTGCAGGGATGACGTCCGTGTAGAGCTCCGCCTTCAGCCACGTCGCCGCCTGCGTGTTGATCGGGTCGCCAAGGATGATGCCGGCCGGCGTGACCAGGAACACGGTGTAGTGATTCGCGTCCTGCACGCGATAGAGGTCGCCGCGGATGTTGGTGATGGCTCG
>DATDHP010000235.1:0-7208 GCA_036521515.1 Vicinamibacterales bacterium | reverse complement strand
GCGCATGAATGTTGCCGCCCTGCTGATGGGCCGGGGAGCGAAGCGGGGCCGCGACGCGGTGCTCGCAGCGGCCGCCGGCCGGGCGAACGCGCAAGTCGTCGAGCGGCTGCTCGGCGAAGGCGTCGCCGTGGATGCGCCCGGGTTCGACGGTGCGACGCCCCTCGCGACCGCGGCACGCGAGGGGCACGTCGAGATCGTGCGGCTCCTCGCGCAACGAGGCGCCAACGTCAACGCCCTGTGCGCTGACGGTGAAACCGCCTTGATCAAAGTGGCCGGCGCAGGCCATTACGCAGTGGTGCAGGCGTTGCTCGGCCTCGGCGCCGACCAGGAAATTCTCGATCGCTCCGGACGAAGCGCCCGCGGTCACGCGGCACTGGCCGAGCACCGCGACGTGGTCGATCTGTTGATCGAATCGCGCAAAGAGAAATAGGAGTGCGAACTGGAGGGTCTCGTGATCGCTTTCATGAAAACGGCCATGGCTCTCGTTGCGGTGTCAGTCCCGATGCTGGCCGCCGCACAGCAGCCGGAAATCGCGACGGCCGTGGGCTTCACGGAAGGCCCCACCGTGGATCGGGACGGCAACGTCTATTTCACGGAGATGGTCTTCCAGCGCATCATGAAGCTGGACCCGAAGGGCGTGTTGTCGGTGTTTCGCGAGCACAGCAACAACGCCAACGGCCTGCTGATCGATCCCCAGGGCCGGCTCATTGCGTGTGAGGGCGCGGACTCGGTGCGGATGGGCACGACGCGGAAATTCAAGCCGCAAGTCACACGAACGGATATGCGAACGGGCCAGGTGGAGGTGCTTGCCGACAACTATCAAGGCAAGCCGTTCGTGGGCCCGAACGATGTGACCATCGACACGAAAGGCCGCTTGTACTTCACCGATTTGCC
This sequence comes from Vicinamibacterales bacterium, assembly GCA_036521515.1. Classification (GTDB taxonomy): domain Bacteria; phylum Acidobacteriota; class Vicinamibacteria; order Vicinamibacterales; family UBA2999; genus Gp6-AA40. The sequence continues at coordinate 6,314 of DATDHP010000235.1, read as the reverse complement.
TGGCGGCGCGGTGTACAGGCTGGACGGCCCCGGTAAGTTGACGCGTATTCTCGCGACCCCTGACATTCAACGGCCCAACGGGATTCAAGTGTCTCCCGATGACAGGACGTTGTATCTGATCGAAGCCAATCAAGCTCAGGGCGGCGCGCGCATGATCCGTGCCTACGATCTGAGCCCCGACGGAACCGTCAGCAACATGCGGGTCCACTACAACTTCTATCCCGGTCGAAGCGCGGACGGAATGAGCATCGACACGCAGGGAAACCTGTATGCCTCGGCGGGCATGAACCAGTTGCGCGGAACGTCTGAGACGCTCGATACGAAGACCGGCGTCTACGTCGTCTCGCCCCAGGGCAAGCTTCTGAAATTCATCCCCATTCTCGAGGACTACATCACCAACAACGCCTTCGGCGGCGCCGACATGAAAACGCTCTACGTGACGGCAGGAAAAACTCTGTACAGGATACCAACGGAGATCGCCGGAATGCCTCGCTAGACATCTCCCAAGGCCTGAGTCGTGACAGATGAAGCAAGTTTCTGATCGTTCGCCTTAGGATCTGTCTTAGGCGCGGGCGCCACGAAGATCCGCCGATCCACTCGTCGGTTTGCGGCGGTGCTTCGCTACTACTCTGCCCATCCTGATGAGCCAGACTTCAACCGACATCGTCCGCGAGACGGTCAACGCCATTTACAAGTCGGACTCGCGCCGCGTCCTCGCCACGCTGATTCGGCTGCTCGGCGACTTCGATCTCGCCGAGGAAGCGATGCACGATGCGTTCATGGCCGCGATGGAGCAGTGGCCGCAGACGGACGTGCCGGCGAACCCGCGGGCGTGGCTCGTGTCGGCCGGTCGCGTCAAGGCGATTGACGGCATGCGCCGGCGCGCGCGGTTCGACCGATCGCTCGCGGCGCTGGCCGAGCAGCTCGAGACGCGCGCCAGCGACGCCGCCGTCCCGGAGGAGGGTGTCGAGGACGACCGCCTGCGCCTGATCTTCACCTGCTGCCACCCCGCGCTGAAGCCGGACGCGCAGGTTGCGCTCACGCTGCGTGAGGTCTGCGGTCTCACGACTGAGGAGATCGCGCACGCCTTCCTCGCAGCGCCGCAAACGGTGGCGCAGCGCATCGTCCGCGCCAAGGCGAAGATCCGCGATGCGCGGATCCCTTACCAGGTCCCGTCGCGCAGCGACCTGCCGGATCGGCTGGACAGCGTGCTGTCCGTCATTTACCTGGTGTTCAACGAGGGGTATTCGGCGTCATCGGGTGCCGCGGTCACGCGGCATGATTTGTCCGGCGAGGCGATCCGCCTCGGGAGACTATTGATGGAGCTGCTTCCCGAGCCCGAGGCGATGGGACTGCTGGCGTTGATGCTGCTGCACGAGTCGCGCCGGGCGGCACGCACGTCACCAGAAGGGGAGCTGGTTCTGCTCGATGCCCAGGACCGATCGCTCTGGGACCGCCGTCGAATCGCGGAGGGGCAGGCACTGGTCGAACGGGCGATCTCGTCGCGCCGTTTCGGCCCGTACACGCTCCAGGCGGCGATTGCGGCCGTGCATTCGGAGGCGCGTGACGCCGCAGACACGGACTGGCGGCAGATCGTCGGGCTCTACGACGTGCTCATGAGGGCAGACGGTTCACCGGTGATCGAGCTCAATCGCGCCGTGGCAGTGGCCATGCGCGATGGTCCGCTGGCGGGCCTCACGCTCATCGACGCGATCCTGGCGCGCGGAGACCTCGTGGACTACCACCTGGCGCACTCGGCGCGCGCAGACCTGTGCCGCCGCCTCGGACGGAGCGGTGAAGCGCGCCTCTCGTACCAGCGTGCACTGACGCTCACGCGGCAGGAGCCGGAACGTCGCTTTCTCGAGCGCCGCATAGGCGAATTGCCGGATTAGCAGCCGGAAGACTGCAGCCGGCAGCTGGCAGTTTCTTCCGCCTGAAGGCGGAAGCCACAACGAAGAAAGTACCTGTGGCTTCCGGCTTCAGCCGGAAGCATCGTTCGGTAACATATCGCCACTGGAGGACCATGATGGCTGACGGGTCCGATCGGGACGGATGCGGGTTCTCACGGCGCGAGCTGCTCAGGCGCGCCGGATTCGTCGGTGCGGCGGCCGCCGTCATTCCGGTCAGCACCCTGGCCTCCCAGGTCGGCACCGCGCGGCCCCGGGAACCGCTGGAGACGTTGACCGCAGCGGAAGCCGAGACGCTCGAAGCGGTGGTCGCGAGGTTGATCCCCACCGACGGCGCCGGACCCGGCGCGACCGAAGCGCGGGCGGCGCACTACATCGATCGGGCGCTCGGCGGCGCGCTCGCCTCGTCGCGCGACGCGTACCGGAACGGTCTCGCCGCGCTCGATGAGTACGCGCGGATGTCGAAGGCTGCTCCGTTCTCGAGGCTCACGCCGGCGAACCAGGATGCCGTCCTGACGGATCTCGAAGGTAACGTCGCCACCGGCTTCACGCCCGATGCCTCGACCTTCTTCAACCTGGTGCGCGCGCACACGATCCAGGGGACGTTCTGCGATCCGCACTATGGCGGCAACGCCAACTTCGTCGGGTGGGATCTGATCGGGTATCCCGGCGTCCGGCTCGGCGTGTCGGCCGCTGAACAGCGGCTCGATCCACGTCTGTCGCCGACGCACCGGTCGGCGTACGACCATACGATGTTCTCGAAGAAGCGGCCGGCGAGGGCGAGCCTGCCGTGGGGTCATGTCCATGCCGATTGACCTGAAGAAAACCGACGTCGTCATCGTCGGGCTCGGCGCGGTCGGCGGTGTGGCCGCGCTGCCGCTCGCGCGCGCCGGGCTCGAGGTCATTGGTCTCGAGGCGGGCACCTGGCTCACGCCGGAGGACTTCGCGCCCGACGAGCTGCGGAACAACGTCCGCGGCTGGCCGCAGGCGGTACAGAAGGCCAATCGCGAGATCCCCACCCATCGTCCGAGCGCGTCGGCGCCGTACTCGCCGCGCCCGGCGATCCATCCCATGATGAATGCCGTCGGCGGGACGACGCTTCACTACTGGGCGCAGAGCTGGCGACTCAATCCCTGGGACTTCAAGGTGGTGAGCGAGACCACGAGGAGGTATGGCGCCAGCCGGATCCCGCGCGGATCGACTGTCGAGGACTGGCCGTTCGGGCTCGACGAGCTCGAGCTGCACTACGACGCCGTCGAGCGCGAGCTTGGCGTGTCGGGCAAGGCCGGCAACCTCAATGGCCGGATCGACCCGCGCGGCAACATCTTCGAAGGAACACGCAAGCGCGAGTATCCGATGCCGCCGCTGCGGGGTACCGGCTTCACCGAGATGATGGCCGGCGCGGCGCGCACGCTCGGATGGCACCCGTTTCCGGGTCCGGCCGCCATCAACTCACGGACGTACGAGAACCGGCCCGGCTGCGCGTACCACGGATTCTGCAACAGAGGAGGCTGTCACATCCGGTCCAAGGGATCGACGGCGGTCACCACGATTCCGAAGGCGCAGGAGACGGGCCGCTTGCAGGTGGTGACGCAGGCGACGGTCACCACGATCGAAGCCGATGGCGGGGGGCGGGTCACCGGGGTCACCTATCTCAAGGACGGCACCGAGTACTTCCAGCCGGCCGATGTCGTCCTGCTCGCCAGTTACGTGTACGAGAACGTTCGCATCCTCCTGCTGTCGAAGTCCAAGGTCTATCCGAACGGGCTATCCAACAACCACGGGCAGGTGGGGCGTCACTACTTCAGCCACAACCAGGGCGCGGCGGTGACTGCGCTCTTTCCACGCAACCTCAATAACTGGTACGGGCTCCCGGCCCAGGGCGTGGCGGTGGACGATTGGGCCGATGACAACTTCGATCACGCAGGCGCCGATTTCATCGGCGGGGGGAACCTCTGGGTGTACTCGGATAGACGCCCGATTGCGGCCGCCAACATGAACACCTTCGGCCGCGCGCCGCGGTGGGGCGCGGCATGGAAGGCGTTCATTGCGCAGAACGCCGACCGCTGGAACACGGCCTACCTCCAGAAGACGACGCTCCCGTACGAAGACAACTACCTCGATCTCGATCCGGGCGTGAAGGATCCGCTGGGCTTTCCCGTTTGCAGGATCACCGCCGACCACAAGGACAACGAACGGAAGCTGGCGGCTTTCATCCAGGACAAGATGGCCGCGTGGTTCATGGCGGCGGGTGCGACCGCGATCGACAAGGCGCCGATCGGGACGATGGGCCCGACGACGCACGCGTATGGCGGGACGCGGATGGGCGACAACGCCGAGACCAACGTCGTCAATCGGTGGGGGTTCTCGCACGAGGCGCCGAACCTCGGGATTCTGGGCGCGTCGGTGATGGGCACGAGCGGCGCCCGCAACCCGACGCTGACCGCCCAAGCGCTGGCGTGGCGGACCGCCGATCACCTGGCGAAGAACTGGAAAGCGATCGTCTAGCTTCGGCGCCACGTTCACTGCGACGGGCCGCGGAGAGCGGGGTCCCCGTCGCGCCTCCGCCCCACGGCGCAGGCGTGCGCCGTGGGGACCCCGGCCTGCGCGGTGGGGTGCCAGACACGGAGGCACGGAGCCACCGTGACCGCGCGTCCAGCAGAGATCGCACATGTGCACACCCGTCTGTTGAGGTGCGCGCTGACTCGCGCGCGTACTGGCAACGTGTCGAGGTCGGCGGGGAGCGCGCCACCGCCCAACGCGCGTTCACCGAGCGAGCTCGAACCCGGTGGATCAACCCAAACCGAACCGTGCATACTGGGCAGAACGCATGGGTGAACACGGCGAACACGAGCCCCTTCCGGAGTGGGAGCGCCTCCTCGCGGCCGAGCGTCATCTCCAGGCCCTCTTGCCTGGGGCGGTGCTCGTCGGCGGCACGGCCGCGGCGATGCACGGCCGCCACCGCGTGAGCCTCGACGGCGACCATGTGCTCGAGGACCTCAGGAACCGGTTCGACGAGGTGCTCGCCACGCTCGAAGCTGCGGCCGGATGGCAGACGCACCGTGTGCGACGGCCGGTGCTGATTCTCGGGCGACTCGACGGCATTCTGACGGGCATCCGGCAGTTGCGTCGTATTCGTCCCCTCGAGACCGAGTCGATCGATGGCCTCCGCGTGCCCACGCTGACGGAGATGGCACGCATCAAGGCCTGGCTGCTTGCCACGCGCATGACGACCCGCGATTATCTGGACACCGTCGTGCTCTTCGAACGGCTGGGTGAGGCCGGCGTCCGGAGCGCGCTCGCCACGCTCGACGAGGTCTATCCGCAGGACACCGGAACGTCGGTCCTGGCCGAAGTCGCGGAACGGCTCGGCCAGGCGCAACCCACCGACGCCGCATCGCTCGATGTGGCGACCTACCGCGGGCTCCGCGCTCCGTGGAACGACTGGGGGCATGTCGTGCGCCGAGGGCGAGTGTGGGCGCGCGTCGTGGCCGACCTCGCGCTCGATCCCCCACCACCTGTACGCTGAACAGGAAGGGAGCGGCCTGTCATGACGCAGGCATTCGATCTTCGCCGGTCGCAGGCGTTGTGGAACCGTGAGCGTTTCGACCTGGGGAGCGACGAGATCCTCGCCCAGATCCTCGACCTGGGCGAGCTCGAGGCGTGGCGGGAAATCTATCGGCGTGCCGCCGCTCCCACCGACGAGGGGGCAGCGCTACGCCGCCGCGTCGTGCGTCTGTGCTGCACCGTGCCGGTGGCCTTTCCGCACTTGTTCCTTGCGGCGATGGCGCATCTCGGAGAAGTCGTCGATCCGTATCCCGACATCCCCGCGCACGGCGTCGCGCCCTGACGACGAATGATCCTCCGTGCCTCCGCGTCCCGTGGCCCGGAGGAGTGAAGAGCGCGCAAGGATCAGAACGCGAACTTCACGGCGAGCTGGACCTGGCGCGGATCGCCGACGCCGGTGCGCAGGAAGCCGTCGAAGTTGAACAGCGCCGGCGTGGACAGCGGATTGATGTTGTTGTCGTTGTTGAACGTGTTGAACATCTCGATCGTCGGGAGCAGCTCGATGGTGTTCGAGAGACGGAAGGCTCGTGTGAGGCGCCAGTCCAAGCTGAAGTACTCGTTGTCCTTGCGCTCCGTATTGCGGCCGCGATCGGTGCCGTTGAGCGATCGCGGACTCGGCGTGATCGGCTGCGCGCCGCGCGCCTGAATGCGCGTGTTGAGCTGGATGCTCGCCGGCAGCTCGTAGTAGCCGAACAGGTTGAACTTGTGGCGGATATCACGATCCGACAGTCCGTAGTCGAGCTCGAGGTCGAGGAAGTTGAAGCTGCGGTCGATGAACGGGTCGCGCTCGTTCGAGTCGTCGTCCTCATCCTTCGAGAGGACGTAGTTGGCCTCGAGCTG
>DATDHP010000234.1:0-3877 GCA_036521515.1 Vicinamibacterales bacterium | reverse complement strand
CGCTCGACACGCTCGCGCGCTCCCTGGAGTTCAAGCGTGGCGTGGACAACGCCGTGTATCACAAGGGGTACCCGATCAACTATCGCGGCCAGGGCGGCGTGCCGTCGATTCAGATTTCGGTGGCGCTCGATGGGCGGCGCGCTGATATCGATGTTGACTATCGGGCATCGAGCTTCCCCGCCGCGATCTTCAACGGGCACCTGACCTCTTCCAACTCTGATGTCCGCGCGGGCAACAACTACGACCGGCACCTGAATCGATGGACAGGATTCCAGAACTGGTGGCGCAGCTTTTTCGGTGTGCGCGAGGAGCGCCTGGCGGACGCGGGTGAGACCGCGGGCCGGCCGACGTTGCCGCGAACACCGCGCGCCGGAAACAAGACCATCGACGTGATGATCAACGACTTCCTGACCGCCTGGTTGATCGAGGGTGACGTCATCGCCGCGATGGGCTACATCTCGGAACGTGCGTATGCATGCCTGGCACAGGACAGCGAGAACCCGTCGGATTTCGATCGTGGCATGGCCCCGTTTCAATTGATGGCCAACTTGAAGGCAGCGCATGACTCGCTCGGAGCGCGGAGCTCGCTGGCCGGGCTGGTGGTGGGCACACGGCTGACGAAGCCGGGCCTGCGCGTCGTGCGGCACCCCCATCACGCGCAGTTCGTCGTCTATGCCGTGCCTGACGACATCGCGACAGCCTTCGACTGCGAGAGCCGGCTGACGCCGGGCGATCCCAAGCGCATCAAGCGCGCGTACGGCAACTACTTCGGGTCGACGTTCTACGTGGCGGGCCGTCGCGACGTGCCGGTGGCGCTCTTGTGGGGAAAAGAGAACGGCTATTGGAAGATCGTGTCTTGGCAAACGGGAGCCACCGACGATGAAGGCACGCCTCGGCCGGACCCGGTCGCGGAGCCAAAGATTGTGCGCATCAGCGCGGATCCATCGTTCGTGCAAGCCACGCAAGGCTTCCTCGAGAGCTGGCTGATTCGCAAGAACTACGACGCGGCATTCGGCTATTTCTCGACCAAGAGTTACGCGTGTTACAACCTCGAACGCAGTGAAGGTGAGCCGGCCGTCGCTCCAGATGAAGCCGCTCGTGCGCTTCGTGCAGCGCTTGAAGCATCAGGACAGGCGATTGGGCCGCAGCGAAGCCTCGACGGCGTCATCGAGGCCGCCGAGCCGTTCCATTCTTCGATCCGCGTGATGAATCACGCGTACTCGCGCGTCTTCAGTCTGAGCAGCATCCCGAACGCGCTCGCGGACGCCGCGGAATGCGCGTCTCGGGCGGCCGGCAGCAACGTTCCCGATCCGCTGCCGCTCGAGTACAGCAACGGCTTTGGAACAACGGTCCGATTCAAGACGCGCGGGGGCGACGCACCGGTGCTGAGGCTGGTATGGCGGAAAGAAGCCGGCACGTGGCGTATCACGGCGTACGGCGTTGAACTCCCGTAAGCGTTGGGAAGAGGTGAACGATGCCAAATGCAAAGCAATCCGAGAAACGGTCCGAGCGCCGACCGCCGCCGCCAAGCGCGGGGCAGACTCCTCCAGCAACGTCGGCCAAGGCGCTGAGGCGTGATCAATCTCTCACAACGCCTCGGCCCACCGACGAGAAACGGTCTTCTCCGCTCATCTCTGATCGCGCGGTGCCTTCCACATCCATCCCGGCGATGGGGCCGAGTGCCTTCGGCGGTCTCGAGACCCGCGAGCCTCTGACCGACGCGCAGATCGACGCCATCGCTCGCGGTCTCCTCGGCCAACTCAGGCTCGATGAAAAGATCTCGATGATGCACGGCGACACCCATTTCTTCGAGGGCTCTTTTAGCGCGCGTCGCGGCGGCTACAACCGCCGCCCGCGGACCACCGCCGGTGCCATCCCGCGTCTCGGCATCCCAGGCGTGAGATTCTCCGACGGGCCGCGGGGATACCACGGCGAGGGCGCCACCACGTTCCCCGTGGGGATGGCGCGCGGGGCGAGCTGGGACCCGCAGCTCGAAGAACGGATCGGCGATGCGATGGGCCGCGAGGCGCGCGCCCACGGTGCCAACATCATCGGCGGCCCCTGCATCAACGTGATGCGTCACCCCGCCTGGGGTCGGGCACAGGAGGGGTACGGCGAGGACAGCTACCACCTGGGTGAGATGGGCGCGGCGCTGGTGCGTGGCATCCAGCGCCACGTGATGGCCTGCCCCAAGCACTTCGCCCTCAACTCGATGGAGAACGCGCGCTTCAGGGTCGACGTCACCGCCGATCAGCGCACGCTGCACGAGGTCTACTTTCCGCACTTCAAGCGCGTGGTGGACGAGGGCGCGGCCTCCATCATGAGCTCATACAACAGCGTGAACGGCGAGTGGTCCGGTCAGAACAAGGCGTTGCTCACCGGTATCCTGCAGGACGAGTTCGGCTTCCAGGGCTTCGTGCAGTCCGACTGGGTCCTCGGCGTACGCGACGCCAAGAAGGCGGCCCTCGCGGGTCAGCACCTGGAGATGCCGTACAGGAACCTCTACTACCAGTTCCTGCGCGGCCTGATCGACAGCGGCGAGGTCCCGGCCGAGCTCGTGGACGATGCGGCGCTGCGCATCCTCCGGCAACAGGTGCGCTTCGCGCAGGGGCGCGATCCGAGCGACTACGGGGCGGACGTGATCGGCTGCGAAGCCCACCGCCAGCTGGCCCGCGAGGCCGCACAAAAGAACATCGTGCTCCTGAAGAACGAGGGCAACGTGCTGCCGCTGCGCGGCGTGACCGACGTCACCGTCTTCGGGCGGCTGGCCGACCAGGCCAACATCGGAGACCGTGGCTCGAGCATGACGCAGCCCGCCCATGTCGCCACGCCGCTGCAGGGACTTCGCGCGGCCCTCGGCGCCCCGTTCCGGATCCAGTATGAAGAGGAGGCCGACCCGGCACGCGCGGCCGCGGCGGCGAAGTTCTGCGACGTTGCGGTCGTCGTGGTCGGCTACACCTGGCGCGATGAGGGTGAATACCTGGGCACTGTGCCAGGTGGACCGGAGCGTGCCCATCTGCCCAAGCAGCCACTGACCCCCGAGGATGCGACGTTTGCACGCAAGTTCGCGGAAGTCTCGGCGGCCCTGGGATCGCCGTTCGAGGGAGTCGGCGGCGATCGGTCGTCGCTCACGCTGCTCCCCGAGGACGAGGCGCTGATCCAGGCGGTCGCCGGCGCCAACCCGCGCACGGTCGTCGCGATCATGGCGGGCAGCGCCGTGATCACCGAGGCGTGGCGCGACGAGGTGGCGGCGATTCTCATGCTCTGGTATCCGGGCCAGGAGGGCGGCCACGCCTTCGCCGACGTCCTGCTCGGTCACGTCAATCCGAGCGGCAGGTTGCCGTTCGTCGTCCCCAAGAGCGCCGACGACCTGCCGTTCTTCGACAAGGACGCAACAACGGCCACCTACGACCTGTGGCACGGCTACCGGAAGCTAGAGCGCGACAACGCGACGCCGGCGTTCCCGTTTGGTTTCGGATTGAGCTACACCACGTTCAAGCTAAGCGACCTTCGTCTCGCCCAGAAGACAATCGCTACAGATGGCAGCGTGATGGCGACCGCCGAACTCACCAACACAGGTCAAGTCGCAGGCGAAGAAGTCGTACAGCTCTACGTCAGTGCGCGCAGTTCGAAGGTCGAGCGTGCGCGGAAGGAGTTGAAGGCGTTCACCAAGGTGGCGCTCGCGCCGGGAGAAACGCGCACCGTTCGTCTGGCCGTGCCGGCAGCCAGTCTCGCGTACTACGACGAGAAGAACGGCTGGATCGTCGAGCCGGGAGATTACGAAGTCATCGTCGGTCGACACTCGCTCGATGACGAGGCCCTGCGTGCGCGCTTTGCGATTCAGCGATCGAAATGACGGTCACCGCCGAGCGCAACA
>DATDHP010000233.1:0-5273 GCA_036521515.1 Vicinamibacterales bacterium | reverse complement strand
CGAGATGCGGGTTGCCGAGGAGAATGGGACGGCCAGACGACGTCTTCGCGCCCGAGAGCGCGACGGCATTCGAACCGGCTTCGTCGCCGGTACGCAGCGCCGTGGTCGGTACGCCGCTGTACTTCTGGAGGAGCCGGCCCGGCGGGCGTGATGCCGCAAGGGCCGCGAACATGCGCCCGTAGGCAAGCGGATCGGACGGCTCGACGACCGGCATCCACGCCGGGATCAAGTCTCGATGATCGGCAACGTAGGCGTTGATGCCTGCGGCAAACCCCTGGAGCCAGCGGCGGAAGCGCCTCCCGATCTCGTCCGAGAGCGCGCGGCGCGCGGCGGCGCGGTTGTCGAAGCGGCGGATTGCGAGATCGGCATCGACCTCGCCCGGCCCGAAGTGGCGGGCAGCCTCGCCACGCGCCTGAAGATAGCGGCGGCCGATTTCCGCGGCATGGTCCTCGGCCATGGCATAGCCGAACGCAAAGCCGCCCGCTTCCTCGTCCTCGGCCACGATGTGCGGCACGCCGAAGGTGTCCCTGCGGATCTCGGCACGATCCGCCAGCGGCCGCGCGCCATGGAGCGGCGGGCCAGTCGCCACGAGCACGACCGCGGCAACAAGCACAGAGCAGACGACGGCTCGAGCGGGATCGCCCATTTGGCCCTGGTCCGATTTCTTCCGGCTAAAGCCGGAAGCCACATGGATGCCGTCTGCCGTGGCTTCCGCCTTCAGGCGGAAGATCCTGGTCCTCGGAATATTCCGCGTCTCTCTCACTGCGTCGAGCGGCTCACCCCCGTCAGTATGAACTTCTGGATCCGCCGGTTCTCCGGGCGCAACGGCGTCACTTCGGTCACGTACAGATTGCCCTTCGAGTCGGCGGCCATGTGGTGCAGCGTGCCGAACTCGCCTGGCGCCGAGCCCCATCGCCCGAACGAATCAAGGACCGCCATCGTCTTGCGATCGAGGATCATCACCTTGGCCTGACTTCTGTTTCCGACGAACAGGAAGCGCTGCGCTGCGTCTGCCGAGAACGCCGTGCTTGCCGCGGTCGTGCCGTTGCCGCAGTCCGGCGCCTTGCACTCGCGGCCGATGAAGGCCTGCGTGACGTACTTTCCGTCGATCGTAAACACCTGCACGCGCTTGCCCCCCCGGTCCGAGACGTACACGAACCCGTCGTTCGACACGCGCGCGGCGTGCACGGGCTGCACGAACTGCGACGCCCCTTTTTCGTCCGCGTCCGGAAGCGCGGGGTTGGGGGGCGCGTCGGTCGGCACGTTGCCGAATGCACCCCACATGCGCTTGAACCTGCCGGTGTCTGCGTCGAACACGGCTATCCGCCGGTTGCCGTATCCGTCAGCCACGAACAGCTCGTTCGTCTTCGCATACACGAACGTGTCCGCCGGCTGGTTCAGGTTCTGCGTGTCCGCGTTGCCTTTGCTCTGCCCGGCCTTGCCGATCTGCATCACGAACTTGCCGCTCCTCGTGAACTTCAGGATCTGATGGTCCTTCGCGCCATTCCCTCCGATCCAGACATAGCCTTTCGGATCGACGTAGACGCCATGCTCCGTGGTCGGCCACTCATAGCCTTGTCCTGGCCCTCCCCACGCCTGCACGAAGTTGCCGGCCGCATCGAACTCCAGCAGCGGCGGCGCCGCGCGTGATTGTTCATGCGGCTCCACCGTTCCCGGACGCTGCAACACCCACACGTGATCCTGGCCGTCAATCGACACGCTGGCGACCTGTCCGAACTGCCAGTTGTTTGGAATCTTCGGCCAGGCCGGATCGACCTTGAAGGTCGGCACCTCGCGCGCGACCGTCTGCGCGCCAGGATGACCGGAATGGAAGGCCACGATGGCCAACGCCGAGACGACGATAGCGGCCCCAATCCTTCTCATAGCTCACACCTCATCAAACCAAGGCACAAAGCTCAAGGCACACAGCTCAAGGCACACAGCTCAAGGCTCAAGGCACAAGGCTCGAGGCTCAAGGCTCGAAGCTCCGGCCCTTGGATCTCGAGCCTTGGGTCCTGCGCCTTGATATTACGCCACTGCGACGCGCGGCCGCCTGCGCCCGACGCCGGTCGCCTCTTCAAACGCGTGTGCGATTTGCAGCACGCCCAGGTCGTCGCGATGGCGCCCGACGATCTGGACGCCCACCGGCAGTCCGTCTGCCGTGAACCCGGCCGGGACCGACGCCGCCGGTCGGCACGTCACGCTGATCCGGTATGCCGACTTCATCCAGGCAATGTAGCTGTCCAGCGCGACGCCATCGATCGTCGTCGGCCAGTCCAGCGCCGCGTCGAAAGGCGGAACCTGGTTGACGGCGCAGATGGTGAACTCGTACGTCTCCTGGAACCGGCGCATCCGTTCCATCAGCCCGCGGTGCTCCACAAACGCCCGCGCGACGTCGGCGCCCGTCAGCGCCGCTCCACGTTCAATCTCGCCAACTGCCTCTGGTTTCATCTGGTCCCGGTGTTGCGCAAGCAACGGCCCGAGCACCGCCGCGTTGCGCCACGCGCGGAGCGTCAGAAAAATCGAGTCGGCCCCGCTGAGATCAGGACTGGCTTCCTCGACCCGGCAGCCGAGCTGCTCGAACGTCGCGCGCTGGGCTTCGATGACCGAACGCACGCGCGAATCGAGCGGGAGCCCGCCCAGGTCCGGACACCACGCGACCCTCGTGCCTCGGAACGAACGTTCGAGCGGGCCACCGAAGACGGTGGGGTCTGACCGCATGGATGCCGGGTCGCGCGCATCGGCGCCTGCCATGACGCCGAGGAGCCACGCCACGTCGGCGACCGAGCGTCCCATCGGCCCCTTCACGGAGAAGCCGGGAAGCGGCGCCGGATCCGGCGCCGCCGGGACCAGGCCGATCGTCGGCCGCAGCGCGACGATGTTGTTGAAATTGGCGGGGTTGCGCAACGAGCCGCCAAGGTCGCTGCCATCGGCAATCGGCAGCATGCCGCTCGCCAGCGCCGCCCCCGCGCCGCCGCTCGATCCTCCGGCGCTTTTCGTCGTGTCGTAGGGATTCCGCGTCGTCCCGTACACCTTGTTATAGGTGTGGGAGCCCAGGCCAAACTCCGGCACGTTCGTCTTGCCAATCGGGATCGCTCCTGCGTGCCGCAGTCGCTCCACGACGACCGAGTCCTCCGCTGGCATCTCCGCCTTGAAGATCGGAGAGCCGCGGGTGAAGGGAAACCCGATGGCCGGCTCGAGATCCTTGAACGCGATGGGAAGGCCGTGAAGCGGCGGCAGCGTCCCGCCCCGCGATGCGCGTCGATCTGCCTCATCCGCCAGGGCGAGACAGCGATCGTCGGGCAGCTTGGCGACGATGGCATTCAACGTGGAATTGAGCTTCTCGATCCGGCGGAGGTGGGCTGCCATGACCTCGCGGGCCGAGAGCGTACGCGCATGAATGAGCGCAGCGAGCTGCCGCGCGCTCATGAAACAGATCTCGGTGGATGTCTGAGCAGTGGTGTCGTTCACGCTTCTCTGTTCTCGTTTCCCGGTTCGTGTTCAGGTTCGAGGTTTCGGTTCGGCGTTCGGATCACGCGGCCGTGACGCATTCATTGCCCTCTGAGTGGCCGGATCCTAGCACGTCGTGTTCGTAGAGGCGGACCTTCAGGTCCGCCTGGAAGGAGTCGGGCGGTCTCGAGGCCGACCTGAAGGTCGGCCTCTACGAGCCTCCGCCGCGCCGGTCCAGCCCTTTTTCGTTCAACCACTTCGACAGGAGGTCCGCAATCTCGACGTTGTTCAGATCGGACATCGGGATATGCGTGTTTCCCGTGATTCCAATCGCTGGCAGGTGCAACAGCTCCGCCCTGCCGCCGCGCGCGTTGATCGCCTCCACCATCTTCCGGGCCATGGCGAAGCGGGCGCGGAAGATGTCGAGCCCGGGAATATTGGAAGGGCTGATCGGGATGTTGTCCCCGTACACGAACTGTATCGGGACGGTGGTGAGCTTCGCGAATTCGGCGGACGGCACCGCGACGGCCCTGACCGGTCCACTCGAGGTGGGCGGTGGCGGCACGTCGCCTTCCGGGAACACGAAGCTCGTGGCTTCATACGACACGAGCGCCTTCACCTCGTCCGTCTTCATCCGCGTCAGCCACCCGAGTATGCTGTTCTCGGAATGAGTCAGCAGCACTGCGGGACCGACCTTCGCGAGGAGCGCCGCGGCCACGTAGGCGGCCGCTTCCGCGTCAAGCGATTCGGCGGCCTCCGATGGTGCAGCCTGCGACGTCTGCTGGCGCCACCACTGCTCGAGCGCCGCAGCGTTGCGGGAAAACTGGACGCCCGGGAAATAATTCGGCCACACTCCGATGCGGAATCGCTCGAAGACGCGCCGGTCCGCCTCGGTCAGGACTTCGGCGAGACCGGACCCGCCGCGGCGTGCCGGCGCGACACCCGGCGTTCCTGCGGCGGCGCGCACGTGCCACGGCTCGTCGAACACGTAGGTGGAGAAGCCGCGCCGAACGAGGATGTTCCTGAAGCCGTCGCGGCCATCGGGGGTCGTGTCCCAGAGCTGAGAGCCGCCGTCCTCCGGCCACATCACCAGCGGAAGGTCCCGAGTCTCAGGCGGGATCTGATACTGCACGTAGACGTATTCACCCTGACCGGGCCGCCCGCCCACGTGGAAGCTCCCCTGGTCCGCCAGCACGATGAGCCCGGCCTCGGTGCTCGCCGTGCTCGCGGTCTTCACCCAGCCCTGCGTAAGGGCGAGCGTCAGAAGCATCAGCGCGGCTGCGGCCGCAGAGAGTTTTGTACGCATGCCACACCCCCCGGGTGAGGCGTCCCAAATCGGAACGAGTGCGCCCAGTAAACCTGCGATTGGAAGGGATCGAGGGATCGCACACTAACCCCACCCTCCTTCGGCTGTCAACCTTTCTGCCCACGCGCGGACACAGGCGCTCGCCGTTGCACGCCGACGTGTAAATCTGACATTTGTATGGTTGACAAATGACACTTGTATGGTTGACAAAGCCAAATTCCGGCGCTCACACTCGAAAACCACCATGCGAACACCTGCTGCTGTCGTCCTTTCCTGCTGGTTTGCGTTCGCCGCGCCGGCGTCCGCCCAGACACAGATCACCACCGGCGTCATCCAGGGCACGGTCACCGATGCCACAGGTGGCACGCTTCCGGGCGTCACCGTGGAGGCCCGAAACGCCGAGACGAACCTGTCGCGAACGCTGACGACGGGCTCCGACGGCCGTTTCGTGTTCCTCCAGCTTCCGTCGGGCACCTATTCCGTGGCCTACACGCTGTCCGGGTTCGCCACGCTCGTG
>DATDHP010000232.1:0-2802 GCA_036521515.1 Vicinamibacterales bacterium | reverse complement strand
GCTCATTCTAAATCGCCCGTTTGTAGAGGCGGACCTTCAGGCCCGCCGTGACCAGGCCGACCTGAAGGTCGGCCTCTACACGAGCACGGTGACGGATCTCAAGCAGAACGTACTCCGCGACCCCGGCGCGCCACCTCGAGTACTGCGTCGGCGGCGCGGCCGCTCGCGCCCGGGGCGCCGAGCGCTTCGCGCACGCGGCGCAGCGCCTCGCGCGTGCGCGCGTGTTTCTCGCGATCCGTGAGGAACGACACCGTTTCCTCCGCGACGCGGGCTGGCGTGAACTCTTCCTGGATCAACTCAGGCACCACGCGGCGGTTGGCGACCAGGTTCGGCATTGCGTACATGTCAACGTTCACGAACGGTTTTCCCAGCCGGTAGGTCAGCGGCGACAGCTTGTACACCACGGTCATCGGTCGCTCGTGCAGCGCCGCTTGAACTGTGGCGGTGCCGGACGCGGTGATGACGGCATCCGAGGCGGCAAGGACGTCGTCAGTCCGGTCGTGAACGAGGATGGGCCGGCTGAAGCCGGCCCCGATATCCTGCCTGTCGCTCTGGGACCGGGTGGAGCCGGCCCCGCCGTCCTTCTTGACGTGGGGGCCGGCTCTAGCCGGCCCAAGAAAGGACGCGAACATCGCATCCGGCAGGTCCGGCGCGCAGGCGACGATGAATTGCACGTCGGGGACGCACTCGCGAATCAACGGAAGCGCCGCAACCATGCCGGGCGCGATCCGGTGCAGCTCGTTGGGCCGGCTGCCGGGCAGCAGCGCCACGGTCGGTGCGTCCGGGACCAGACCCCGGTCACGCAGGAACGTCGACCGCGGCTGCGTGGATCGTGCGATGTCCACGAGCGGGTGGCCGACGAACTCGACCGGCACGCGCGCGCGCTCGTAAATCGCAGACTCGAACGGAAAGATGACCAGCACCTTGTCGACGAACCGCTTCATCGTCTCCATGCGGCCCGAACGCCACGCCCACAGCTGCGGGCTCACGTAGTAGACGATGGGGATGGCGAGACGGCGGAGCTCTCCCATCAGGCGGAAGTTGAAATCGGGAAAATCGATGGCGACAAAGACGTCGGGGCGCCGCTCGCGCGCGACGTCCACGAGCCGGCGCAGCATGGCATAAGACCGCGGCAGGACGCGCAACGCTTCGGTCAGCCCCGTCACGGTGAGCCCTCCGAAGTGTCCGACCAGCTGGCCGCCGGCCGCCGCGAGGCGCTGCCCGCCGAAGCCGAAGATCTCCACCGCGGGCATGCGCCGCCGCAGCTCTGCGCTGAGCGCGCCGGCGTAGAGATCGCCGGACGCTTCCCCGCACGAGAGCATGATTCTCATCGCGCGTCGTCTTCGGTCTCCTGTCTACCGTCTTCGGTCATGACTGGAGACCGGAGTCGGCATGGATTGAGATTTACTTCTCGGGGCGCACGAAGAGCTTTTCGTCAACCGGGCTGTTCAGGGCGACGCTGCGCAGCGTGCGCGTCAGGATCGGACGGCCGTCATGGACCAGCTCCGCCTTGTACGGCACCAGCACGCCGTCGACCTTGCGGTAATCGGAGAACACTTCTTCCACCTGCACCGTCCTTCCTCCCGGGGCGGGCGTCGCAAACGCCTGGCGCGCGATGAGCCCTTGCGGGTCGATGGAGAGGCGCACCGGCTGCAGCTGGTCGCCGCTGATTTCCAGCACGCGCAGGACCCGGCCATCCCGTCCTTGTTCGGGCAACAACCGGACCGAATACCTGCCCTCCGACGCAGCGATGAGCAGCGGGATGGTGTCACGGCGGACGCTGTTCGCGAAGTCGTCTCGAATGGGCGCAGGCGGCTCGTGCAGGCCGGATGGATCCCGCACCCATGCGGAGCCGGAGTTGTAGACCTGTACCGCGTCCACGCCGGTGACCTTCGCGTCCACGCGGAACCTGTCCGGATACAGGACGTAGGTTCGCGTGGTCGACGGAAGCGTGCCCTTCTCCGTCTTGAACACCGTGTCCGCCTCGGCCACGACCGACGTCACCTTCTTGAGCGCCGCCAGGCCACCCTTGGCGTCGACGACGCGCTCCAACAGCATCATGGCGTTCGGATCGTTCGGCACGTTCGGACGCTGCGCCGTCTGTCCGGCCTGGCTCACGTAGGCGAAAATGTGGCTTCCGCCTTCAGGCGGAAGAAGCGATCTTCCGGCTGAAGCCGGAAGCCACGGCACCGAGGCTTCAGCCGGCCCATGCTCGATCGAACCCTTGCGCTGTTCGCGCCGCAATGATGCCGACATCAAATCGAGCTCCTCGATCGGGATGATCTCGAACTCGTTGAACCCGACCTGCCGGAGCTGCGACACGAAGCCCGACGCGTTGCCCACGAGCACGATCGACAGCCGGTCCGGGCGGACGTACTGGCGCGCCACGCGCAGGATATCGTCGGGCGTCACGGCCTGGACGCGCTGCGGAAACGTGCCAATCTCGTCCACTGGCAGCTCGTAAAACAGCACGTTGAGCACCTCGGTGGCGATGTCGTTCGGCGTCTCGATCGTCAGCGGGAAGCTGCCCGCCAGGTAGGCCTGGGCGCCCGACAGCTCGCGCTCGAACGGCCGCTCGCGCTGCAGGCGCGAGAACTCGTCCACCATCAGACGCAGCACCTCGCCGGTCGTCTCGGTGCGCGTGTCCGTTTCGGCGAGGAAGTCCCCGGCCTGCTTGCGCGCTTCGGTGTCGGCCGAAGCGCCGTAGGTCAACCCCCGCTCGGATCGCAGCACGTTGTGCAGCCGGTTCGCGCCCTCGCCTCCGAGGACCTTCACGGCGAGGTCCCACGCCAGGTAGTCGGG
>DATDHP010000231.1:0-5835 GCA_036521515.1 Vicinamibacterales bacterium | reverse complement strand
CGTAAGCGTTCGACGAATCACGTCTTGAGGGTCGCCCCCGTCTGACGGATTCTCTGCCCAGGAGGATCCTGATGGCGGAGACCCGTACGCCCGCGCGCATGGCGCGCTTGGTCGCACAGTGGCGCAAGAGCGGTGAGTCTGGAGCCAGCTTCGCGCGGCGCCACCGCATTTCGACATGGACGTTTTGGTATTGGCGGCGGAAGTTGGCCGCGACCGAAAGGCCTCCGGTCGTTACGCCGCGGCCGACGTTCGTGCCAGTGCAGGTCGCTGCGACTGATTCGGAGCCGGTGATCGAGATCGTACTGAGTGGCGGGGAGCGCCTCCAGGTCCGTACCGGCGCGTCCGCCGATCTGGTGCGGGCGGCCGTGAGTGCGGTGCGCTCGGCGTGCTGACGCTCTCGCCTGCGGTTCGCATCTACCTGGCGACCGGCGGCACGGATCTCCGCCGGTCGATTGATGGTCTGGCGGCGCTGGTGCGTGAGCGCTTCGATCTCGATCCACTGTCCGGCCATCTGTTTCTGTTCCGCAATCGCCGTGGCGATCGACTGAAGATTCTGGCGTGGGATCACGGCGGGTTCTGGGTCCTGTACAAGCGGCTGGAGCGCGGGACGTTTGCCTGGCCGGCCGAGGACCAAGGCGACCCCGTCACGATGCGCAGCGGCGATCTCGTGCTGTTGCTCTCGGGGATTGATCTCGCGCACACGCGGCGTCGCCGGTGGTATGAGCGTGCGGCGTGACCACCAGCCATGGTGATCGCGGGTAAGCAGTCAATGCGCGCTCGTCGTAAGGAGCAGTGAATGGATCAGCCGCGCGCGCTCGATGACGCCATCGACGATCTCCCCACCGCGCGTGCCCTCATCGCCTCGCTGCAAGAGCAACTCACGAAATCCCAGCGCGAGATCGCTGCGCTCCGGCATGAGCTCGACATCCTGTGTCAGCGGCTGTTCGGCAAGAAATCGGAGCGCGTCGATCCGCGACAGCTGAAGCTCGCGCTGGAGCAGCTCGCCAACGAGCGGGGCCCGATCACCGAGCCTGTCGAGATGGACTCGGGCGAGACCCCGGTGCGCGGCCACACCCGCCGGCGCCCGACAGGCCGACGGCCATTGCCCGCGCATTTGCCGCGGCGGCGCATCGAGATCGACATTGTCGAGGCCGATAAACAGTGCCCGTGCGGGGGCATCCGGACACGGATCGGCGAGGACGTCGCCGAGAAACTGGAATACGAGCCGGCGCGCTTCGTGATCGTCGAAACCGCCCGCCTGAAATACGCCTGCCAGCAATGCCACGAGGGAGTCGTCGAAGCCCCGGCGCCGCCGCAGGCCGTGGAGAAATCACTGGCCGGCGAAGGACTCCTCGCGCACGTGGTCGTCTCGAAGTATGTCGACCATCTGCCGCTGCATCGGCTCGAGGGCATCTTCGCCCGCGAGGGGATCGAACTGCCGCGGAGCACGCTGTGCGGCTGGATCGCCGACGTCGCGACCGCGCTGACCCCGATCGGAGAGCAGCTGCGCCGCGAGATCACCGCGGCCGACTATCTGCAGACCGACGACACGACCATCACCATCCTGGGTGACGACGGCGGGAGCTTCAAAGGACGCATCTGGACGTATCTCGATCCACTGGCCCGTCAGGTGATGTTCGACGCGACGCCCACGCATGAGGGCGACGGCCCGCAGGCGTTTCTCGCCGACTTTCGCGGAAAGCTCCAGGCGGACGCCTACAGTGGCTACGATGCGCTCTATCAGAGCGGCCGGGTGATCGAGATCGGCTGCTGGGCCCATGCACGACGCCCGTTTGTCGAGGCCTTCATGACCGACACATCCGCGGCGCTGATGATCGCCCTGATCCAGCAGCTCTATCAGGTCGAACGCGACGCGGCCGACTTCGATCCGGCAGGTCGCATGGCGCTCCGACAGGAGCAGTCCGTTCCTCTGCTCGCGAAGATTGATGCCGAGCGCCAGGCGCTCGCACGGACGGTATTGCCGAAGTCTCCGGTCGGCGAGGCTGTGCGGTACCTGACGAATCAGTGGGGAGCGCTTCAGCGCTTCGTCGACGATGGGCGCCTGGCCATCGACAACAACCGTGCGGAGAACCAGCTGCGTCTCGTTGCGGTCGGCCGGAATTATGATCCCTGCCTGATTATGGACTGACTGAGTGCGCCGTCCGGCGCCGTGTAAGGACTTACGGTGCTGCGCCGTGCAATTCTCCTCGTCGTTTGAGCAACCCTCTTGTACACATAATTACAGCCCTTGGAGGAAGGCCAACAGGCGGTCCGTCGGCCGGTAGCGCGTCTGCTTCACATGCGGGGGCTGCACGGCCTGCAGTGCGCGCTCCTTCATCGCGAGATCGGCCTCGACGTACATGTGCGTCGTCGCGGGATTCTCGTGCCCGAGCCACAACGCGATCACGGTGATGTCGACGCCGGCTTGTAGCATGTGCATAGCCGTTGAATGGCGTACACAGTGCGGAGATATGTGGCGGTTCGCCAATGATGGGCATTGACCGACGGCGCGTTGGACCGCGAGACGCAACCGCGCCGTGACGGCAGGCCGCGCCAGACGCCCGCCGCTGGTGCTGGGAAAGAGCGGCCGATCGGGTCGGCTGTCAATCCGTGGGAGCCAGCGGCGTATCTGCGCCGTGGTGGTCGGCCAGAGTGGGACGCTTCGATCCTTGCGCCCTTTGCCATGGAGGTGGACGCAGGCGCTCCCGTCCAAGACGACATCGGCCACACGAAGACCGGTGAGCTCGGACACCCTCGCGCCGGTGTTGTACAGCGTGGCAAACATGATCCGATCGCGTTGCCCGCTCCACCGGTCGGCCGGCGGTGCATTGAGGATGGCCTGAATCTCGCATTTCGAGAGAAACCCCAGCAGGGGTTTGTCGAACCGTTTCATCGGGATCGCGAGGACACCTTGGAGGCTCGGCAGCGCGGTGGGATCTTTCAACGCGGCAAAGTGCGCGAAGGATCGGATCGCCGCTAATCGCGCATTCCGACTGCGAATCGTGTTGCGGCGCTTGCGCTCCAGGTGATCAAGGAAGGCCAGGACCGTGGGCGCATCCAAGTCTGTCAGCTCGAGGCGTTCGGGAGCGGTGCCGATGTGTTGCTGCACAAACTGCAGGAGCAGACGGAAGCTGTCGCGGTAGGCCGCCACGGTTTGTGGGCTGGCATTGCGCTGGGCGACGAGTCGTTCCAGGAAGAACGCCTGCAGGACGGCGGCGAGACGGCCAGTAGAGGAGGCGATCTTCACAACGCACCTCCTTCCCCCTGTGGCGCAAACCGCTCGGCAGCCAGCGCCAGGAGCTCGGGGACCGCGGTGATGTACCAGTACGTGTCGGAGACTCGGGCGTGACCGACATAGGTGGACAGCACATCGATGACGTGATCAACCTCGTGCTGCTGGTAACTGCGGACCAGGGCGCGGCAGAGGAACGTGTGGCGCAGGTCATGGATGCGTGGCACGGCGTAGCCGCCGCGCCCGATCCACCCGAGTCGGGCGCGGAGCGTGGCGAAGGTGTGATGCACCATGCGATCGCCCAAGGCTGTCCCCTGGTCGGACACCAAGAATGTCGCGATCCGCCGATCACTGACGCGACGACGGCGGGCGTCCACGTATCGTTGCAGGGCCGCCGCGGTGGTGGGGTGGAGCGGCACGATGCGTGATTTCCGAAACTTCGTGTTGCGCACCGTGAGCAGTACACCCGGCAGGTCCACGTCCGCGGGCGCGAGCGCGAGCGCTTCGGAAATGCGCAACCCGGTGCTCGCGAGCAATCCGAACAACGTGGCGTACGTGCGGGCGCGCAGCCGCAGCCCCGTGACCGGCCGGAGCTGCGCCGCGGCATTCACTAACGCCGTGACCTCCGCGTCGGTATAGATGTGCGGCACGAGACGACGGTGCGCGGGACCGAAGAGGCCGGACGGAGCAATCTCCGTCCCCGGATCGAACTGGGCGCGGTATTTCATGAACGGCCGTAGTGTTTGGAGCCGGCGGGCCCAGGTCAGGCGGGTGCCCCGCGGAGCGCTCTGCGCCCAGCTCACCGCCACGGCGACCGTGAGGGGACCCCGATGCCCCGTCCGAGCGGCGAAGCGAGCGAACGCGCACAGCTGCCGGCCGTCAATCCGCAGGTCGAATCCCATCGATCGCCGGGCGGCGAGGTACGTGTCGACCAGCGCCTGCATCGTGGACGCCGGTCTCATGACACACCTCCCGGCCACGGGGCAGCCACCCTGGCTAACTGTGGTCGATCAATCTTGGTGTAGACCGTCGTCGTGTCCAAGCTGCGGTGACGCAGGACGTCAGCGATGTGCTTCAGGCTGGATCCGGCCAATCGCATGTGCGTCGCCGTCGTCCGTCGCAGGACATGGGTGCCGGTGTAACGGCCGAGGCCACATCGAACGAAGGCCCTCCGCATGGCGTGCCGCACGATCTCCGTCGTGATCGCCGCATCGCGCGGCGCGCGGTCGCGCACGAACACGGCGCGACTCGTGCTCGGCGGTCGCGCGTGCCGCAGATACGTGACAAGGGCCTGGCCGGTCAGCACGGGGAGCGGTAACACATCGGCGCGGCGCGACTTCCCGGCGCCAATGCGGACGGTGCCGTCCTGCCAATTCAGATCGTCGAGCTGCAGCGCGGCCACCTCACTCGCCCGCAACCCCAGGTCTAACAGGCAGCGCGCCATGGCGTATCCGCATTGGCCGCTTCCGTGCCGCCGATCAAAGGCATTCAGGAAGCGGGCCGTTTCGTCCGCAGTGAGATAACTCGGCAACGAAGCCAAGCGCCAGCACGCCACCGTGGGAATCGCGGCGATCAAGGGCTCCACGCGATCGCCGCACCTGGCGACGCGGAAACGCAGGTAGCTGCGCAGCGCGCAGCCGCGGACGCCTGCGCTGCCTGGCGTGTAGCGCGTCCCGCCTCGCTCCAGGTAGTCCGCGATGTCGGTGCGCGTGAGTCGGTCGATGGCAATCGGTCCGCGACCGAACCGATCCGCCAAGAACTGCGCCACCCACCATCGCCTGCTGGCGCGGGTCTTGGCGGCCAGTCCGCACACGTGCTCCAAATGGCTGGTGAAGCGAGTCAATTCGTCCTGAATCGCTGGCGACAGCCCGACGCGGCGTGCCTGCACCCGGCCGTCGGCACGTAAGACGTGCAGCAGATGTCCGAGCGCGGCCTGAACGGTGGTGACCGTGCGTTGACACCGAGCTGGACAGCGACATATGGGGAGATGTGTCGTGAGGAATCGGCGCACCACCGATTCGTCGAGACGTCGAAGCGTCAGGTGGTCATCGGTGAGCCAATGCGCGAAGTGTCCAACGGCCCGAAGATACGCTTCGGCGATCGGCGCGGAATACCCGTGGCGTTGCAGATACGCGACGTACGAGGCTGCACTCGGATTCAGCACACTCGCTGAGAGCCAGGTGCGCCAGGGAGAAGTGGACATGGATGCTCCTCCTGGAGACGACGGCAGGCCGTCTCCGACGGAGCATCCTCTGTTATGTGTACACGTGGCGGATTAGGAGAGCAGTCGCGCGTCGGTCTTCAGTCGGTGAACCGCAAGTCACGCCGGAAAGAGTATCCATAATCCGCGCGGGATCATAATTCCGGTTATCGAAGTACTTCGATAACCGGAAGAACTGGCTGTTCGCTGGCAGCTTTGAAGGTGCGTGCCGCGCCGCGTTGCTCTACTCCCTGGTCCAGAGTTGCAAACTAATCGACGTGCCGCCGTTCGAATATCTGAAGGACGTCCTGCGGCGGCTCGCCGCACATCCGCACCGTCTCATCGGCCAACTGACACCCCGCGGCTGGGCCAAGACCTTCGGCTCGGCCGCTTAATTTAATCG
>DATDHP010000230.1:0-3892 GCA_036521515.1 Vicinamibacterales bacterium | reverse complement strand
CGAGGCGTTTTTTTACAGCCACGAGCCACGGAGGCACGGAGACACGGAGATAAACAAACAGGCCCGAGCTCTCCGTGCCTCCGTGCCTCCGTGGCCTGGCGGAGTGAAAGGCGCTTCGATTCAGCTCACGCCCAATACGCTCCGCATCGCAAGCGTGACGAACATCCCATAGAACACCGCGACGGCGACGAGAGCCACGCGCCGCCACAACGGCGGACGCACGTGCGGCGGCAGCAGGCGGCTGTTCACATAGAGCAGGTGCAGCGAGGCGACGACGAGCACGAACCCCGCCACGTTCGCGCTGACGATCACCAGCACGATCGGCTGTGCGAGACGCAAAGCAATCAGGCCCCACAGAATGATGGCCACCAGCACGGCGTAGTAGACGGCGCGCACGTCGCCGCCGCGCCAGGCCCGGAGACGACGGCTCCCGGTCCACAGCATGTCGGTGATGGCCCGCGTCATTCCTTCGAGGACGTCGAGCTGCGTCTTGAACAGGATCCACGCGCCCAGCATCGCGACGACACCACTCAGCGTCGCCCCGGCCGTCGCACCGATGCCCGACGCCAGCGCGGCGCTGATCCCCAGGCCCTGAATGTCGGTCCCCGGCGGGAGAAACGTGACGTACAAAAGCGCGGGCAGCACCATGCCGGCGATCGCGCCGGTGAAGAAGATGCCCCACTGGTCGGCCCGCACGATTCTCCACCAGCCGCGCCAGCGGATTGTCGACTCGCGGCTGTCAGCGAAGGTGAAGCCGCTGTGGGTGAGATGCACGTGGCTGCCGCCCAGCGCGCCTGATATGTACCCCACGCGCTCGCTCATGCCATATCCGCGGTCGCGCGCCCAGTTGGACAACACGAGATTCGCCGCGCCACCGGCGCCCGAGAAGCCGGCGAGCGCACCGAGGAGGAAGAAGTCAGCCCCTGCCGGGAGGAACTGCCATTGCCGCGATCGCAGGTCGAACCCGGCGAGTCCCGCGCCGGCGGCGAGCCAGGTATTCGCGGGCACGAAGACGACCGCCATGACGAAGAAGCTGGCGAGGATGCATCCGACGAGCACCCAGTTGAGGATCTCGAGCGTGCGCTCGATCCGGCGCCCCACTGACAGGACGGCGGCGCACGCGAGGAACGTGCCGATGCCGATGTAGTAGATCGTCGCGGCGTCAGCCGCTGCCGGGAGACGACCCACGCCCAGGAAGAAGATGGCGCCGGCGGCCGTGGCGGCAAAGGCGGGCCAGCCGAATTGCAGAAAGTACAGCGTGACGTAGAACCACGCCCACATCGTAGACGCTGGGCGCGTGCGCATGAAGCCCGTGAAGACCGGCTCGCCCGTCGCGAGCGTATAGCGCATCACCTCGGTGTTGAAGAGGGTCTGCAGCGCCGTCCCGACGACGGTCACCCAGAGCAACGTCAGGCCATAGCGGACGAAGACGGCGGGACCGAGAAGGAACTCGCCACCACCGATCGCCGCGCCGAGGACGATCACCCCGGGCCCGACAACGCCCAGCCACCCGAGACCGGTCGGGGACGGAGGAAGGGGAAGCTCTGCTCGTCCCCAGGGGTCCAGCCCGGAGCGCGCTTCGATGGTTGGTGAGATGGTGCTCGTTGGCGGGATGGGTGCCACGCGGCTCTCGGAGCGGCCGCATCGTAGCACGGCTGCAGCCGGCAGCCGGGCCCGCTGCCGGCTACTCCTGCTCTTCCTTGATCCGCCTCCGCTCCGCGAGCCAGCTTTCGCTGACCGTGGATCGGTTCATGTCGTCACGGGTGGACCGCCAGACCTGGAATGCGAACACGGCGAGGAGCGCTCCTCCAACCCCGACGATCACGAGCTGTGTGTCCATGCCTACAGCATCGGCAACAACCGTGCCCCGGCGCAGTCCGCTGCTGTGCGAATGGACACGGTCATGGCACCGGAAGCAATGACGGAAAGGGGGTCGTGATCACCGGGAAAATGGATCAGGATTTCGACCTCTCACTCCGCACACCGTCATCCGGTTGACGGCATGGGGAGGCATGCGCATGCCGGTCTGTGCACTGGCGTGCATGTGTACATTCGGCATCGAAACTGCTCGAGCAGGGGGTGGACGACCAATGAATCACCCGACTCTCCAACCCCGGAAGCGCGTCCTGATCGTGGACGACAACCTCGACATCCGCGAGGTGTGGCACGACTGGCTCACGATCTGGGGCTTCGACGTGGACCAGGCCGAGAACGGCGCCGAGGCCGTGGAGAAGGCCACGGCGTGCCGGCCGGACCTCGTGCTCATGGACTGGACGATGCCCGTGCTCGATGGGCTCGGGGCGACCGAGCGTTTGAAGGCGCAGGCTGCGACGGCGGAGGTGCCCGTGCTCGCGCTGAGCGCCGACACGTTTGCGCCGACGCCGCAGGAAGCGCTCGCCGCCGGCTGCGAGAACTTCCTCGGCAAGCCGGTCACCCCGGAATGCCTGCTGAACGAGATCCGCCGCGCGCTGCGCAACGAGCCAATCACGAATCACAAATCACGAATCACGAATCCGCCGATGGGCGTATGATGCGCCCATGCCCCGGCGGAGTCTTGTTCTCGCCGGCCTGGTTCTGGCCTGTATCGCGCCAGCCGCGGCCCCGCAGTCGCCACTTTCTCCTGAACTGATTCGCAGCACTGTCGAGTCTCTCGCCGACCTGGTTCACAAGGAATACATGGACGCCGACGTGGCCGCACGTGTCCACGATCTCCTGCGGCGCTCCAGCGAGGAAGGGCGGTATGCGAGCGAAACCGCGCCGGAGGCGCTGGCCGCATCGCTGACGAAAGATCTCGTCGCCGCCACCTCGGACAGGCACCTGGTCGTGGCAGTCGTTCCGCAGCAACCTGCCGCGCCCGCCTCTCCGCAGCGGCGCGACTCGCGCGCCGACGCCGTGCGGCGCACCAACGGCGGCATCCAGCGGCTCGAAGTGCTGCCCGGCAATGTCGGGTATCTCAATGTCACCGCCTTCTGGCGCCCCGAGGAGGCGGCCGATGCGATTGCCACGGCGATGCGGGCGCTGCGGAACGCGGACGCGCTCATCGTGGACATGCGCGCCAACAGCGGCGGATCGCCCGAAACGGTGGCGCTGCTGGCGAGTTACTTCTTCGACATGCCGGCGTTGCCGTTGTTCGACATCGTGCACCGGCAGGGACCGCCGACGCGCTATGCGACCGCGGAGCCCGCCCTGGCCGAACGCGACCAGCGCCGTCCGGTCTACGTCCTGACGTCGCCGCGCAGCTTCTCGGCAGGGGAAGGATTCGCGTTCCTTCTCCAGGAACGACGACGAGCGGAGGTCGTGGGGACGGTCACGGCCGGCGCGGCGAACCCGGGCCAGCCCTATCGGATCAACGACCGTTTCGAGGTCACTATTCCCAACGGGCTGGTGAGGACCGCGATACGCGGGAGGAACTGGGAGGGCTCCGGCGTCAAGCCCGACGTCGCCGCGTCCGACGCCGATGCGTTGCGTGTGGCTCACGCCCGCGCGTTACGTCGATTGATCGACGCCACGCGCCCCGGCGACTGGCGCGACGTGCTCCAGCAGGAATTGCGACGAACCGACGCGCAGAATCCCGCCCGTTGATCGACCCCCGCGCTTGTCGGTGCGATCCGGCTTCGCACTCCCGGTGCTATCCCTCTCACGCTGGCCGGTGCAATCTCCCTCACGCGTGTCGGTGCGATCTCGCCGACAGGCGAAGTGAGCTTGCACCGACACCTGTCAGATATAATTTGAGCTGTCCCCAGGGAGCATGATGGCAAAGATCACGGTCAGGAACCCGGTCGTCGAAATCGATGGCGACGAGATGACGCGCATCATCTGGCACCGGATCCGCGAGCAGCTGATTCTTCCGTACCTCGACATCGACGTGAAGTATTACGACCTCGGCATCGAG
>DATDHP010000229.1:0-2965 GCA_036521515.1 Vicinamibacterales bacterium | reverse complement strand
AGGCACTCCACGATGTTGATCCCCATCCAGTTGAGCACGGCGATGTGAATCGGGTTGCGCATCCCGTCCCAGCCCGGACGCGGATTCCAATCGATGTTCAGGTCATGACCGATGAAGGCCGGCAGGCGCTCGTGCATCCAGGGAATCGTGTCGGCGTAGTAGCCCATGTTCTGGCCGGTCCAGGCGCCACGCTGGTCACGCCTCTTCCAGCGCCCCACGTACAGCAGCACGACATCTCCGGGGCCCGCCTTCACGCCCGCCTTCTTCTCCCACGCTTCGAGGTCCGCGCGGGTAATCGGGGTGCCCGGCTCGATCCATTCCACGCCCTTCAACTGCGGGATGTCGTAGAGGACGGCGCGCGTGAAGATGCCGTCCTTCCAGTTCATGACGCTGCCCTGTTTGCAGCCTTCCTCGTTCGTGATGTTGCCCTTGGCCGGGACGCCGTTGTACATCATGCCGTTCTCGACGAAGTGACACCAGGTGTCGATGTGCGACACGGTCTGGCCGTGATAACTGACCTGGTAGTTGTCCGTCGTGCCCCCTTCGGTGATGTTGTTGGTCGTCCGTTTGAAGAGGCCGTTCGGGTTGACGTCGGCCGCCGCGACCGTTGGCTCGGCATGCGCCAATGACACGACAATCCCGGTCTTGATCAACTTCGCCGCGCTGAGGACCTTCTGCGGCGTGATCAGGTTCGACGTCCCCTTGTTGTCACCTTCCCCCCACTTGCCCCATGTCTTGAACTCTTTCCTCCACTGCTCGTACTGGGCCCGCAGCTTCGCGGTGTCCGGCGGCGGCGGCGGGGCAGGCGCCTGGGCCGCGGGCGCAGCCTGGCCCTGGGCCGACAGATGGAACCCGCCGGCGACCCCGGCAAGGACGAGCCCGATGCACAAGGCGATCGATGTCAGACGGCGTCTCATGCTGTCCTCCAATCACTATCTCGGAAAGATTTCGGCGACCGCTTGCAGCTTCGGCTCGTCGCCCGGCGCCGTCGGCGTGTCAGCCGCGATCAGCGCCATCGCCGTAATACCGTAATAGCTCGCCAGGCCGATGATATCCGTGACGCCCTTCTCGCCGTATCTCGCCACGGCGGCATTGAACGCGGCATCGGAGACTTTCTTGTCCCGATACATCTGCGTGAGGAGGTCGTAGATCGCGGTCTCGTCCGGTTTCATGCTCGTTGGGCGCCGGCCGGCCGCCATCGCCGCCGGAATCGCCGGATCGAGTCCGCCTTTGATGGCGGCTGGATAGTGCGCGCGCCAGATGTAGGAGCTCGACCAGTGCCGGGCCGAGATGAGGATCGTGAGCTCGATCAGCCGCGGCTCGAGCGACGTCCCCCACCGCAGGTAGTCGGACATGCCGAGCGCATGGCGTCCGAATTCGGGGCTGCGAAAATAGACCCGGAAGGGCCCCGTGTTGAGATTGCCGTTCCGCGGCGGCTTCTGCAGCGCGGCGGCAAATTCCTTCTGCGCGGGCGTGAATTGCTCGGGGCGAATCTCGCGATAACGCACGTTCTCCTGCGCAATGGTCATCTGCGGCAGCATGAACACGGCCGCAAGCAGAGCAGTTCTCAGCAGATGCTTCATGTTCTCAATCCTCCCAGGCACCGTCCTGACGTGCGGGGGCATGGGGCCGACGGAGCGCATCATACAACCCGGTGGTTCAAACGTCACAACGAGTACTTGCGCACCATTTCCTCGTTCCACTCCAGGCCGAGGCCCGGCCGCTCGGACGCGACAGCCATGCCGTCGACGATCGTGAGCGGCTCGGCCAGCAGCGGATTCATCCAGTCCACGTACTCCAGCCAATGCGCGCTCGGCGTCGCCGCGAGCAGGTGTGCGCTGACCTCGGGATAGATGTGTGACGACATGGGCACGCCCGCGGCGGAGGCGAGCGCGCCCGCACGCTGCCAGCCCGTGACACCGCCAATGCGCTCGAGGTCGGCCATCACGTAGTCGCTGGCGCGCGCCTCGAACGCGCGGCGCATGTCGTGAACCTGTGAAAAGTTCTCGCCGATCTGCACGGGCGTCGTGACGCTCGCCGCCACTTCCGCGCACCCGGCGTAATCGTCGTGGCGGATCGGCTCCTCGATCCAGTAAACACCTTCGGCGTCGAGCGCGCGGCCGCGGCGGATGGCCTCTGGAACCGCGAGCGCCTGGTTGTAGTCGACCATCACCTCGAAGCCGTCAGGGAGACGGTGGCGCACCGCGCGCACCGCGGCCATATCCTCTTCGACCGTCGCGTAGCCCAACCGCAGCTTGACCGCGCGAAATCCTCCTTCCAGGAGTCTTTCCGCTTCGTCGGCAAGCGCTGCCGGGGCCATCAACCCGAGTCCGTTGCTGTTGTAGGCGGGGATCGGGCGCGGCTCGGCGCCGAGACAGCGTGCGAGCGGCAGACCGGCTGCCCGGGCGAGCGCGTCCCAGGCGGCGACGTCGACGATCGACATCGCCATGCGAACGATGCCCTGGACGCCGATCAACGTATAGCGTTTCGAGAGCGTCGCCCACAAATCAGCTGGCACGAGCGCGTGGTCTTTTACCGCCTCCTGGATGTCGTCGAGAAAGCGGACGATGCCGGGCGCAGCGACGGATGTGTAACAAAACTGGTACGTCCGTCCGGTCGCGCCCTCGTGCGTGGCGAGATCGACGAGCAGCAGCGGCGCGGTGCGGATGGTCGCCGCGCTCGTGCCGAGCGTGTACGTCATCGGCACCATGACGGGCACAGCACGAAGGGACCTGAAGGTGAGGCGAGGAAGAGGCCCGGGCATTCGTGATTGGTGATTCGTGATTCGTGATTGGTGATTGATTCGTATTCAATGCGTTCGTGTGAAATCACGAATCATGAATCACGAATGGCGCCGCGTCCTCGTGTGTGCAGCGCCAGGATGTCCCACACCGCGCGGTTCGCGGGCGTCGGCACACCAGCGGCCTCCCCGAGCTGGACGACGCCGCCGGACAGCCATGCGACC
>DATDHP010000228.1:0-7091 GCA_036521515.1 Vicinamibacterales bacterium | reverse complement strand
GCGAGCGCTTCGCGCAGGGCTCCGGCACCCACCATGCCTGTTGCACCAAACAGAATCAGCCTCATCAGCGCGCGTCCTTCGCGTGATGGCTTCAGTATGCTGCACACTTCGCCGATGTCGATCCGGGACAATCAGCTTCGTATAGAGAGTGACGGCCGGCATGACGCCGGCGATATGTCCTCGGCGACCGGCGACTTGTCCCGCACCGCCAGTGTCATGAGGTCGCCCGGGTCGGGCGTGGCCAGGTACGTCGTCATCGCCGCACCGCCACCTGGTGCCGCAGCGCGAGCTCGCGGCGCGCGCGCGCCGATTCAATGGCGCCGAGGCACAGCTCCAGGCTCGCCAGCGCCCACGCGCCGTCATGCACGGGCGCGCGGATGCCCGCGATCGCCTCGTGCAGCTCGCCGAACAGCAAGTCGCGCGGCGAGCGGTCGGTCGCGACCGGAATGGTGCTCACGCCCTCGCGCGTGTGGACCGCGAGCCCCTCGGGCACCTGGCGGACGTCGCCGCGCTCGCACGTGAGCACCGTGAGCCCGAAGACCGGCGGATGCGGCGCCTGCGCGGGAATGGCGCTCTTCGCGCGCTCCGCCTTGGCGCGCAGCTCGTCTTCCGGCGAGGCAGCGGCGCGCGCGGTGTTCGCCTTCGGCGCCTGCAGCAAGCCCCACTCGCCGATGCCGAAGGTGAGCAGCGCGCCGGGCAGGTGGTCGTAGCCGCTGTAGACCGCCGTGCCGGCGGCGCCATCGGCGAAGTCCACGAACGCGACATGCGCGCCGGCCGTCGGGCGCGCGGGATCGAAATCGAAGGTCTTGGCGCGCACGCTGCGCGCGAGCCCGCCGCAGAGCAAGCGCAGGATGTCGAACTGGTGCGCGCCCTGGCGGAAGGTGACGCCGCCGCCCTTCGCCACCTCCAGCTCCTCGGGGCGGCGCGGGCGATAGACCCAGTCCGTGAAGCACCACGTGTTGGCCATGCGCGGCGCACCGAGCGTGCCGCCTTCGACCAGCTCGCGCATGCGCGCGATGGGCGCGTCGTAGCTGTGCGAGTGGCCCACCAGCAGCACGCGGCCCGCGCGGCGCGCGGCCGCGACGATCGCTTGCGCGTCACCGAGCGAAGTGGCCATGGGCTTTTCGAGCAGCGCGTGCTTGCCGGCCTCGAACGCCGCGATCGCCTGGGAGGCATGCAGTTCCGTGGGCGTGGCGACGCAGACGAGGTCGATATCCGCATGCCCGAGCATGGCCTCGAAATGCGGGTACGCCGCGACGCCGTGGCGCCCTGCGATCTCCACGCGCACGGCTTCCGAGGGATCGGCGACGGCGCGCAGCTCGAAGGCGCGGTGCGACACGATCGCCGGGATGAACGCGCGCCCGGCGGCGCCGACGCCGGCGATGCCGACGCGGATCATGGCGCCCCGCGCTGCAGGTTCTCGACGATAGCGATGAGCACGCGGCGCGCCGCGGCGAGGTCCTCGCGCGACAGCCCCTCGAGCGCGATGCGGTTCACCTCCTCGGCTGCGCCCACGCTCTCGCCACGCAACGCCGCGCCCTTCGAGGTGAGGAACACGCGCACCTGGCGCTGGTTGCCCGGGACCTTCTGGCGCGTGACGTGCCCTAAATCCTCCATCTGGCGCACAGCCGTGAACGCCGAAGGCTCCGAGACGCCCGCCTGCTCGGCGAGCTGGCGTTGCGTGAGCCCATCCGTCTGCCAGAGCACGCGCAGCAGCGTCCAGTGCCCGTACTGCACGCTGTGGTTGGCGAGCCGCTCCTGCAGCGCGCGCGAGGTCTCGCGGAAGGCGCTCTTCACGAGGTGCGCGATGCGCTCGTCGGAGAGCGCCTTGCGCCAGCCCCCTCCCCGGTCCTCCCCCGGGGGTAAGGGAGAAGCGCGACCGCCTCCCCGGCCCTCCGCCACGCGGGAGGGAGCGACTACGGGCCTGCGGCCGGCCTGGGCCATCGCTTGAGCTTAGTTACCTAAGTTTGTATAGTCAACCGAAGCCGCCGCCGCGACCCGGCAGCCATTCCTAGGCAGCTAAGGAAATCACGATGGAAACCGCCGAAGGCAACGACCTCCTCACGCGCATCGGACCCGGCGCGCCGATGGGCGCGCTGCTGCGTCACTACTGGCAGCCCGTCGCCGCGATCGTGGAGCTGGAGAAGCGCTGGACGAAGAAGGTGCGCCTGCTGGGCGAGAACCTGGTGCTCTTTCGCGATCGGCAGGAGCACCTCGGGCTCATCGAGGAGCAGTGCCCGCACCGCGGC
Organism: Vicinamibacterales bacterium; assembly: GCA_036521515.1. GTDB lineage: Bacteria > Acidobacteriota > Vicinamibacteria > Vicinamibacterales > UBA2999 > Gp6-AA40. The sequence goes on along the minus strand of DATDHP010000228.1, from coordinate 4,842 downwards.
GCCTCGTTCCTGCACGGTATTCCCACGCAGGACGGCATCCGCTGCCCCTACCACGGCTGGGAATTCAACGGCCAGGGCAATTGCCTGTCGCAGCCCAACGAGCGCGACAACCTGTCGTTCCGCGAGAAGGTCTGCGCCACCGCCTACCCCGTCGAGGAGATGGGCGGGCTCGTGTGGGCCTACCTCGGGCCGGAACCGCGGCCGCTGCTGCCGCGCTTCGACGGCTTCGTGCACGAGGGCACCGTGCGCATGCTGGGCCGCGCGCTGCTGCCGGTGAACTGGCTGCAGATCATGGAGAACTCCATGGACCCCATCCACACCGAGTGGCTGCACGGGCACCACTACGAGTTCCTCAAGGAGCAGGAAGGCGTCAAGGTCGCCATCAGCGCGCACCACGAGAAGATCGATTTCCGCGAGTTCGAGTTCGGCCTCACCAAGCACCGGCTGCTCGCGGGCCACTCGGAGGACGGCGATGACTGGCGCATCGGCCACCCGGTCGTGTTCCCCAACATGCTGGCGGTGGGCAACGGCGACGACGAGTCGCGCTACTACTCCTTCCAGATCCGCGTGCCGGTGGACGACGAGCACACGCTGCACCTGTGGTACAACGCGTACGTTCCGCCCAAGGGCGTGGCGGTGCCGCCGCACCTCACCGAGCGCGTGCACGTCTACGACGTGCCGTTCCGCGACGCCGACGGCGAGTTCATCGTGGACAACGTGGACGGACAGGACATGATGGCGTGGATCACGCAGGGCCCCATCGCCGACCGCACGCGCGAGAACCTCGGCGCCTCGGACAAGGGGGTGGCCATCTACCGGCGCGTGCTGCGGCGCGAGCTGAAGAAGATCGCCGCGGGGCAGGATCCGATCGGCGTCGTGCGCGACCCGGCGCGCAACCGCCGCATCGACCTGCCAAACGAGCGCAAGAAGCACCATAACAGCGACGGGTTCGCGCACTTCATGATGCGCACCCACGCGAAGTATTCGCCGGTGGCCCTCGAGGTCGCCGCCCTCTACGAGGAAACGGAGCCCGCCCGACGCATGGCCGCGGTGCAATAGCAGACACGACAAACGGAGGGGGTCCATGAACATCGCCAACCTCACCCGCGCGGCCGCCGTGCTGCTCGCCGCGGCGGCCCCGACGTCGTTCGCGCAGACGCTGCCGCCGGGCACCCTGCCCGTGGAGCAGATGGCGGTCTACCAGGGGGCCGACCGGCACGAGAAGCTGCTCGCGGCCGCGAAGGCCGAGGGCGGCGAACTCTCCGTCTACCACGTGTACGCCGCGCTCTCGCGCGTGATCGCGGAGTTCAGCAAGAAGTACGGCATCAAGGTGAGCCCGTGGCGCTCCGGTTCCGAGACGGTGCTGCAGCGGCTGATGAACGAAGCGCGCGGCAACCGCTTCGAGGCCGACGTCATGCAAAACAACGCCCCCGAGGCCGAGTTCGCGTGCCGCGAGAAGCTGCTGATGGAGGTGCGCTCGCCGCACCACGCGAAGCTCGTGCCGCAAGCGGTGCCCGCGCACCGCTGCTGGGTGGGCTTCGCCGTCGACCTGTTCATCGTCGCTTACAACACCATCAAGGTGAGCAAGGAGGAGCTGCCGAAGAGCTACCAGGAGCTGCTCGACCCGAAGTGGAAAGGGCGCCTCGGCATCGAGGCTGACGACCACGGCTGGTTCGGTACGCTCTCGGGCATGCTGGGCGAGCAGCAGACGCACCAGCTCTTCGGGAGAATCGTCGCGACCAACGGGCTCTCGCTGCGCAGGGGACACTCCCTCCTCGCGAACCTCGTCGCCTCCGGCGAGATCCCGCTGGCGCTCGCGGCGTACAGCTGGACGCTCGAGCAGCTCAAGCAGAAGGGCGCGCCGATCGAGGTTCACCTGATCGACCCGATGATCGCGCAGTTCAGCAGCGTCGGCGTTTCGCGCAAGGCGAAGAACCCTTACACCGCCCTGCTCTTCTACGACTGGCTGCTCGACGAGGGCCAGAAGCTCCTACACGACCTCAAGTTCGTGCCCACGAGCCGCGCCCACCAGTCGCCGGTCCTAAAGCTCAACATCCGCTACATCGATCCCGGCGAGGCCCTGCAGAACCATGACAAGTGGCTGAAGGACTACGAGCGCATCGTCGTCAAGCGGCGCGCGGCCTCATAGCCCCCGCTCGCGGAAGAGCCCGAGCTTCTCCTGAGCGATGTACGGCTCAACCGCAAAGGAAAGGCGCCGGGCGGCCCGGCTGGATATTGTGGGCCGTTCGCGCACGCGCGCTTCCGGCAACGGAGCGTCACGTGGACCACGTGGGCCAATGCATGCCCACGCATAGGAGGATCCCGAGGCCCACGAGGGCGTGCAGGGTTCGATGACGCGCGGAGATCTCGCGCATGAAGGATGCGAATGTTACCTCAATGGGAAGCCCACGCGACCCGATCGGCAGCGGGCGTCTGGGTGTGGCGCGCCTGACACCTCTGGCCTCGATCGGCGCCACTCGAGAAGCCGGGACCCTCTGCCCGGCCTCTTCAGCGCGTCAGTGCCACAACGGCGCTCACTCCGGCAGCGGCTGCGAATCAACAAACCGGCGGCCTCGCTGTCTACCGGCTTCGAGAAGAGGTACCCCTGCCCGTGCGTGCACCCGAACTCGATCAGTTGCGCCCGCTGCTCGGCCGTCTCGATGCCTTCGGCGACCACATCGAGGCGCAGGTGATGCGCCAGCGCCACGATCGCGCGGACGATCTCCGAGTTGTCCGCGCTCATATTGGCGATGAAGGAACGATCGATTTTCAGGGTATCGATCGGCAAATGCTGCAGGTAGCTCAGCGACGAGTACCCCGTGCCGAAATCGTCGATGGCGAGTTGAACCCCCAGCTCCTTCAGCCGCAGCAGCGTGTGGACGACGGCGTCGATGTTGCCGATGATCGTGCTCTCGGTGATCTCCAGCTTCAAGCTCGACCCGTCGAGCCCCGTGTTCTGCAGGATCTGTTCGATCTGATCAATCAGGTCGGATTGCATGAACTGTTGCCCCGACAGATTGACACTGATCGTCGTCGCATAGGCGCACAGACTCGCTTGCCACACGCGCATTTGACGGCAGGCTTCGCGGAGCACCCACCAGCCGATCGGCTGGATCAAGCCGGTCTCCTCGGCGACCGGTATGAACTCGCCCGGCTCGACGAGGCCGCGCTCGGGGTGCCGCCAGCGGATCAGCCCCTCGAAGCCGTTCGGCAGGCCTGTATCGAGGGACACAATCGGCTGGTAATGGAGCTGGAATTCCTGTCGCTCGACAGCCCTTCGCAAGGCTGTCTCCAGCTCCAGTCGGGCCACCGCCCGGTTGCGCATCTCCGTGTCGAACACTTCACACCGCGCGGTGCCCCACGCCTTGGCCCGGTACATCGCCGTATCGGCATCGCGCAGGATGGCCTCCGGCTGCTCGTAGCCGGTGGCGCTCGTCGCAATGCCGACGCTCGCTGACATGAACACCTCATGGCCGTCGATCGTGAACGGCCGCTGCAGATTCGCCTGGATCCGCTCGGCCACCCGGACTGCGTCGCTGACGTCCTTGATGTCGTCGATCAGGATCGTGAACTCGTCTCCTCCAACGCGCGCGATGGTGGGATGGGTCCCCAGACGCGCGAACGTATCCCCGGATCGGAGATCGCTCTCCAGCCGTCGAGCGATGGCCACGAGCAAATGGTCACCGACGATGTGTCCGAGACTGTCGTTCACGACCTTGAATCGATCCAGATCGATGAACAGAACGGCGAACAGATAATTCTTGTGGCGCTTCGTGCGCTCGATCGACCGGCCGAGACGATCGATGAACAGCAGCCGGTTCGGGAGGCCCGTCAAAGAGTCGGACACCTTGCCCTGGTTGATATCGGTCTGCGATCCCGCCATGCGGTACGCCTGGCCGGATCGATCGCGCACGGAAAGCCCCCGGCTGAGCATCCACCGGTACGTCCCGTCGCGGTGCCGGATACGATGCTCGGTTTCGAACTGGGGCGTTCGACCCTCGAGATGGTCCGCAATTCCGGCTCTGAGACGGTCGATGTCGTCGGGATGCACGCGACCGAACCATTCGTCCGGATGGCCGGCGATTTCGGCGTCTTCGTAGCCCACCATGAATTTCCATCGCGCCGACAGATAAATATGGTTGCTTCTCAGGTCCCAATCCCACAGCCCGTCGTTCGCCCCGCGAGCGGCCAGCGCATACCGCTCTTCGCTTTCACGGAGAGCCGCTTCTGCCTGCCTCCGCGAGAGCTGTGCTTCGATGCGGGCCATGGCGACGGCAAAATTGATCGGCTTGCTCACGTAGTCGTTGGCTCCCAGGCCCAGGGCTTCGACGACATCCTCGCTCTGTTGCCTGGCGGTGACCATGATGATCGGCAGCTCGGCCGCGGAGTAGCGCTCGCGGAGGGTCTTGAGGACCTCGATGCCGCTGATCCCCGGCATTTCGATGTCCAGCAGTACAAGGGACACCTGCTGCGTGTCGATGACCTCGAGCGCCCGTTTGCCGTCTTCGACGACGATCACCGCATAACCTCTTCGTTCGAGACGACGGGACAGCATGTCCCGGTTCATCTCGTTGTCGTCGACGACGAGCAGCGGGCTAGATGCGGCCCGCACGGTCGTTCTCCCGCTCCAGGAGGGCTTGAATCTTCGACAGCAGCCGCTGGAACTCCACGGGCTTGGTCTCGTAGTCGTCGCAACCCGCTTCCAGCGCCTTGTGGCGGTCGCTCACCATCGCATGAGCGGTGAGGGCGATGACCGGGACGTGCCGGGTCGCGTCCTGCGACTTGAGGCGGCGCGTGGCTTCCCACCCGTCGATCTCGGGGAGATTCATGTCCATGAGAATC
>DATDHP010000227.1:0-4092 GCA_036521515.1 Vicinamibacterales bacterium | reverse complement strand
GCCCCGTGTCAACCGCCTTGATGCTCTTGAGGAGCGCATCGATATGCGGAGTGATTGCCCCCGACGGTCGCAGCGTTTGCGTGCCGGCCGGAACCACGACAATCACGATGGCCACGAAGAGCACGAAACCACGCATAGACGGATTGTACCCTTCCGGCTAAAGCCGGAAGCCACAGCAGTCGAGAGCCGGAAGCCACAGCAGTCGAGAGCCGGAAGCCACAGGGGCAGTTGCGGCTTCTGCCTTCAGGCGGAAGATCCGCGCAGAAACGCGGCCGCGCGCATGGCGGTGTCTCGCCCGTCCGCGATGCAGTCGGGAATCCCGATCGCCCGGAAACCGCTGCCAGCGAGGAACAAGCCGGGAATCGATGCGACGCGGCGCTCGATCGTGGCAATGCGCGAAAGGTGGCCGACTTCGTACTGTGGGCTCTGCCGCGTCCAGCGGAACAGCCGGGTGAGTACCGGTTCGCCCGTGATGCCCATCGTGCCGGTGAGCTCGTCGCGCGCCGTGGCGATCAGCGCTTCGTCCGATTGCTCCAGCCGATGCGGGTCGCGCCCGCCACCGAGAAACGCGCGCAGCAGCACGTGACCGGCGGGGGCTCGCCCGGGCCACTTCGACGTGACCCACGTGGCCGCGAGCAGCGGGCTGTGCTCGACGCGCGGCACCACGAAGCCGCTGCCCCGCATGGGACGGCGAATCTGCTCCTGCCGGTAGCCGAACGCCACGGTGGCGGTCGAGGCGTACGGGACGCCATCGCACAGGCTCGCGAGCGTCGTGTCGAACCCGCGCAGCAGGTTCGCCGCCGCGTAGGCCGGCACGCCGAGAATCACGGATCGCGCGTGGACCACGCCGGCCGATGATTCGACCGCGTAGTCGGCCGCCCGCCGGAGGTCGGTGACGCGCGCGGACACCATGATCGTGTCCGGCGCGAGCGCACGGCTCACCGTGTCGATCAGCTCGCCGGCGCCGCCAGGCAGCGACACGAACGCACCCTGGGATGACGGCGTGGCGCGCAGGGCGCGAAACGCGCGGAGCACGCTTCCCGACTGTCGTTCTGCGTCCACGAGACGCGGAAACAATGCCCGCATCGACAGGCGATCCACGTCGCCGGCGTGGATGCCCGCCAGCAGCGGATCCGCCAGGTAGTCAACGGCCTCTTCTCCAAACCGGCGGCGCACGAAGGACGCGATCGACTCGTCCCCCTCGTCCCCGGCTCTCGTCACGAACGGCTCGCACGCCATGCGCAGCTTTCCGCCCGCCGTGAAGAGCGACGATCGTGCGAGCGCACCCACGCGCACAGGGAATCCGAGGAACGATCCTTCGACAATGGGGTGGAGGACGCCGTCGCGCATGACGTACGCGGTGCGCGGCTGCAAAGTCGAGACGAGACGGTCCGCGATGCCGAGCTCGCGGCAGAGCGCCACGGCCGCCGGCTTCTGCACGAGCATCGAGTCGGGACCGCCGTCGATCACCCAGTCGTCGCGACGGTCGGTGAGGATCACGCCACCGGGCCGCGCCGCCGCTTCGAGCACGCGAACGCGAAGTCCGCGGCGCTGGGCCTCGTACGCCGCGGAGAGCCCGGCAATGCCGCCACCGACGATGGCGAGGTCCAGAAGGCTGTCGCTCATGTAGTCGGCAGTGGGCAGTGGGCGGTTCTCTTCCGGCTGAAGCCGGAAGCCACGAGTACCTGAGTATCGTGGCTTCCGCCTTCAGGCGGAAGATCCTGCCTGCTGCCGACCGCCCACTGCCGACTGACAGTGTTCACGCCCGTCGTCGTGACGCGCTGTGCACGTACTGCGCCAGGCGCTGCACGTGCTCGACCGGCGTCGACGGCAGGATGCCGTGGCCCAGGTTGAAGATGTGGCCCGGACGCCCGTTCACCCGCTCGAGGATATCTTCCGCCTGCGCGAACATGCGCTGCATCGGCCCGAGCAGCAACGTCGGATCGAGGTTGCCCTGCACCGCTCGATCGAACCCGATGCGCTCCCACGCCGTGTCGATCGGGATGCGCCAGTCCGCGCCAATCACGTCGCCGCCCGCGTCCCGCAGCAGGTCGAGCGTCGTCGCCGTGCCGGTCCCGAAGTGAATCGTCGGGACGCGGCCTTCGATCGCCTTGAAGATGCGCTGCGTGTGCGGAAACGCGAACTCCCGGTAGTCGGCCGGGCCCAGGGCGCCCACCCAGGAGTCGAACAGCTGCACGGCGTTCACGCCGGCGTCGATCTGCGCCGACAGGTAGTCCGCCACCACGGTGGCGAATTTGTCGCACAGGCGGTGCCACGCGTCGGTGTGGCCGTACATCAGTGCTTTCGTCTTCGCGAAGGTGCTTGAATGCCCGCCCTCGATCGCATACGACGCGAGCGTGAACGGGGCGCCCGAGAAGCCGATGAGCGGCACGCGGCCGCGGAGCTCGTGCTGGATCTGGCGGATCGCCTCGAGCACGTGCGACAGCGCCTCGCGCGGATCGAACAGCCGCAGTCGATCGATGTCGTCGGTGGACGAAACGGGCCGCGCGACCTGCGGCCCCTCGCCTTTCACGAAATCGAACGGCAGGCCCATCGGCTCGAGCGGCAGCAGCAGGTCGGAGAAGAGGATCGCGGCGTCCACCTCGATGCGGCGGATTGGCTGCAGCGTCACCTCGGTTGCGAGATCGGGGATGCGGCAGATGTCCAGCAGCGAGTGCCGTTCGCGCAGCGCGCGATACTCGGCCATGTAGCGCCCAGCCTGGCGCATGAACCACACTGGGGTCGCGTCAACGGGCTCGCGCTGGCAGGCTTTCAGGAAACGGGAGTTAGTCACGAACGGGAATGTTCAAGAGCTCGCGCGCCAGCGTGACCAACTCCTCGAGCCAGAGCGGCTTGTACCGCAGTTCCGCGCCCAGCGCCTTGATCTCGGCGGCCTGCGCTTCGTTGAGGTAGTAGTCGCCCGTCACGATGGCGACCGGTGTGTTGGTGAGGCCCGGGATCGCGCGGATGGCGCGGAGGAATTGCAACCCGCTCGTGAGCGGCATCCGCAGGTCGAGGATCACGGCGTGCGGTCGATGCTTTTGCGCGAGCGTGAGACCTTCATCAGCCGACAGCGCCGCCCAGACTTCGTACCCTTCGAGCCGCAGCATTCGCGAAAACGTATCAGTCACGCTCACATCGTCGTCGACGATGAGCACGCGGGCGGCCGACTGACCGGTCTCGGCAGTTTTCACGGCGCTCATTGTGAAACCCGGATGAGTCAGCGTCAAGCAAGGCCGGGATACGGGCGGTAGACCTAACGGCGTATACCTTGGGGGATCGTGCTATATTCAGCCGGCTTCAGCCGGCATTTCCGGCCAGCTAGACGTATGTACACGCCTCGGAGGTAAGGTTGAGCCCCATCCTTGTACGGCCCGTGCGTGAGCAACTCGAGCACGATCGGGTCATTCGCCTGCTACAGGCGAAATACAAGAGAAAATTCGAGGTGGCCATCAATCCCGGCAACGAGCAGAACGCCTCTGTTCTCGTGGGAACGTCGCCGTGGTTTCCCGATCTCGTGCTGTATTCGCAGGAACGGAGCCGCAAGCTGGCTGGCACGGTCGAGGTGGAGACCGCGGAGTCGGTGAACAACCTCGAGGCGATGTCGCAGTGGAAGACGTTTGCTCAGCAGCGAGCACCGTTCCACCTCTACGTGCCGGCGTCAAGCATCGACACCGCACGCCGCATGGCCACCGATTTCCAGATTCCGGTCGCCGAGATCTGGGCGTACAGCGCGTTCGGGGACCAGCTGCGGTTCACGCTCGTGCACCGATCCCCGGCGTCTGAGGTCAAACCGGCAGCGCGGCCCGCGGCGCCCGCGGAACCGAAACCGCGGCCGGCGGCTGCCAAGCCGGCGGCAGCGCCCCGCCCGGCTGCGACGCCTCCCCGTGCGCCGGCCCCGGCGCGTGCCGGCCTCGCAAACGGGCGTGCCCGCGGCGCGCGCCCCGCGACGACGACTCGGGCTGCCCGCCGGACCGCTTCAGCGTCGGCGAAGACGCCTCGAAAAGCCGCGGCGCCGGCTCGTGGCGGCGCGAAGGCGCCCGCCGTGCGACGGGTGGCCGCCAAAAAGCCGGCAGCGCGCGCGCAGAAACG
>DATDHP010000226.1:0-2795 GCA_036521515.1 Vicinamibacterales bacterium | reverse complement strand
ATCTCGGTCGTCTCGCGACGGGAGCGCACGGCGATGCCGATCGCCCATACGCCGCCGTAGATGGCGAAGTTGCCCACCAAGCCGATCGTGTCCAGCCCCGGTGTGTCGGTGACCCCAAGCAGTATGAGCGTGGCGTAGACGGCACCGAGGCCCACCACCGCCCGTTGCGGGGGACTCCACACGGCGACCGTGTAGGTGAGGAACAAGACCACGAGCGGTAGCGCTCCCTCGGGGAAGTCCCCGGCAAGGTGCCCGAGGATCCCGACGCTCGAGACGACCACCGCCAACAGCGGTGCACGTCGCCGGATCGCCACCGGAGCGCACGTCACGCACGCGGTGATGACCGCGAGCGCGGTGGGTTCGGTCATGCCCTCGGTGAGGTCCTGGGTAAACACCGTGACAATGCCGATGATCGTGGCGAGCACGGCGAGAAGGGCGTCGATGAGCAGCGGATTCAACGAACGCAGCCACTCGAGTTCGCGCTCGAACCACTTCACCTTGCGAACGTAGCCAATCGCCCGTTCGAACACATCCGTCTGGCGATGGACGAGCGGGTCATCCGCGAGATGTTCGCCGCACGGCTAGTCACAAACCACCTGCTAGCGGACGAAATCGGATCCTGAAAATCGGATCGTGGCGTCATCCAACCACATCCCTTCCAAGGGAGATCCAACGACATGACCGCCACCATCACCCGAAACGCCGATTCGGTTCTCGCGGTTGGGGAACGAGTGTGTACTGCCGCGATCCAAGTGGAAACGGGATCGAGCTGATCGCCTACGGGGACGCTCCCAAGCCGTAGACAGGCACGCATATCTGCCAGTGAGACTGGGTTGTGCCGTTGATGGTCCACCAGCGCGTTGGTGCGGGTGGCTACATTCGGCGGCTCCTGCGGTCGGGTTTGACTCGTTGTTGGACCGAGGTTCGTGAGGTGCGTGTCGACCGGGCCGTGGGACCGAAACGAGGCACGCCCCGTTCCGGAGGGTGACCGAGCTCGCTGCGCCAACAGCAGGCTCGACACGGTCTCCGTCCCGGGACGTGCGTGCCACCCCTTGACCACTTCAACGAGAGAAGGGATGGCTGATGGCCATCGTAGAAGTCACGCGCCCAGTCACAGGCGGAGTCGACACGCACCTGGACACCCATGTCGCCGCGGTCCTCGACGTGACCGGTGGTGTGCTCGGTGTCGAGTCGTTCCCGACGACACCCGCTGGGTTCACCGAGCTGCACGACTGGATGATCCGCTTCGGTGACATCGAACGGGTCGGTGTGGAAGGCACCGGCGCGTACGGCGCTGGTCTCGCCCGCTTCCTGCGTGGTTGCGGGCTGGAGGTGATCGAGGTCGACCGCCCCAACCGCCAGGCTCGCCGGCAAGCCGGCAAGTCCGACCCGGCCGACGCGGTCGAGGCCGCGCGGGCGGTGCTCAGCGGCCGGGCGACCGGGATCGCCAAGACCGGCGACGGTGCCGTAGAGGCCATGCGGGCGTTATTGATCGCGAAGCGATCCGGCCGCGAAGCGCGGATCTCGTGTCTGAACCAGCTCCGTCATCTCGGGTTCTGCGGCCCTGATGACCTGCGAGAAGCGTTCCGTGGCGTGCCCCGCACCGCGCTCGGCGCTAGAGCTGCCGCGTTGCGGCCACGCGTCGGCGGTGACGACGTCGCGCATGCGACGAAGATCGCGATGCGCACCCTCGGCCGCCGCGTGGTCGCGCTCGATGCAGACAACGACGAACTCGACGCGCTGCTCGCCGGTCTCGTGCACACGACCGCCCCGGATCTGCTCGGCGTGTACGGCGTCGGGGTCGACACCGCCGCCATCCTGCTCGTCGCCGCCGGCGACAACGCCGACCGCATCCGCAGCGAAGCCGCGTGGGCGCACCTCTGTGGTGTCGCACCGCTGCCCGCATCATCAGGGAAGATCACCCGCCATCGGCTCAACCGGGGCGGGAACCGCCAAGCAAACCATGCGCTGTGGCGGATCGTGTTCACCCGCCTCGGCTCCGAGCCACGCACCCGCGACTACCTCGAGCGCCGCCTCGCCGAAGGGCTCTCGAAGCGCGAGATCATCCGCATCCTCAAGCGCTACGTCGCACGCGAGGTCTACCGACACCTTCCACACTGAGATCTGGAGCGGCGGGCCTGGCCCGATAACTGCCTGACGCCAACCGGCTGTCCTTCGATCGATCTGCCGGCCCGCCCGCTCCAACGTCCCGGCACCGCATGGCCTGATAAGAGCCCGCCCTCAACTCGAGTGGCCCATCACTGGTCTGCCAGCGCCGCCGCAGCACCTTGACAACCCATAGGAGCATCGCTCGGCGTGGGGTCACCTCGCCTCCCACACCTCGTCGGTCGCCAGTTGGGCTTCCTCGAACGTGTCGTAGCGGCCGACGGTGGTGATGCGTGAGAGACCGGACGCGTCAGTAGGTGGACATTCGCGCGCGGACTGGACATACTCACGCCCTCAATGGTCACGACCGTCGCCGTCGGCGTCGATGGGTCCGCCACGGCCGCTGAGGCCGTGAAGATGGCGGCCGAGGTCGCGCGGCGGTTCGAGGCCGAGCTGGTCCTGCTCTCCGCTTACAAGCACGCGGACGGCAAGGGCCCGGGCCACGGCGGTAACGCCGAGCTGGAATGGGCGACGAGCTCCTCGTCACGGCAGCGCGAGGTGGTCGCGCCGACGCGAGCGCGTCTCCGGCAGGAGGGCGTTCGCTGCCGGGTGCTCGCCGAGGAGGGCGACCCCGCCGACGTGCTCGTCCGCCTTGCGAAGCAGTGCGGCGCCGACATCCTCATCGTGGG